>NZ_JBIPKH010000015.1:0-76428 GCF_044068625.1 Desulfurivibrio modestus | reverse complement strand
CCGGAGCTTCAGCTGGACCGCTCCATCATACCGGACCACGGTTACGGTGACGGCCACGGCCCAGGTGGAGGGTGATCTCGACCCCGGCAACAACACCCTGGAGGCCACCCAACGCATCAACTGACCGTTTTTTCAGCTCAAAACGCCTCCGCCCTCTGGCGGCTTAAACGCCAGAGGGCGGAGGCGAAGAGTTTGCGTTCGCCCAAGCCTCAAACAACTTGGCGCCACCGGCGCAACACATCTTTACCCGCGGCACCCCTAACAATCCTTGGAGGAGGAACAACAAATGAAGAAGCACTACCTGGCGCAAGCCACCGCCGCCCTGGCGGCCCTGACCCTGACGGCGGCGGCCCCGACCATCGCCGGCACCATCAACCACTGGGACATGCATAATGTCACGGTGGCCCCACCCCCCCACACCATGTACGAGCTCCACGACAGCACCGTCTTCACTGATTCGTCCAAAACCCTGTCTTACGGCGCCGTCTACTGGAAAGAGAGCGACAACCAGGCCCCGGGGATGCAGGTGGTCAACGACGACTTTCGCACCGGTGAAAACTGCATCATGGCCACCGGCTTCCTGACCGAGACCGGGGAGAACAAAACCTGCTCCGACCCCTTCCAGGAGAGCAAGCGGTGGAAGGTCAAAGCCTACGAAAACGAACCCGTCGACATCTACTTTTCGGTAACCGATGACCGGACCAGCCAGACCTACCGCTCCATGCAGAAACTGACCAACGCCACCAGCGGCCGCCTGCAGGGGTTCACCATGGAGTTGGGCTTCATGGCCAACGGCGTCTTCCTGCCCTCGACCCCGGGGGACGGCTTGGGCTTCTCCGAGCGGCGGGGCCGCTTTTTTGAAGGAACGGTTACCTATGATCCCAGCAAACCCGATGTCCTGTCGGCCTTTTTCCCCCACGACATCGCCGGCGCCCCCGACGAGAACCACCCCGACCCCGGCTACTTCTATCCCGAGGAGCGGATGTATATCGATCTGGAGGCCACCGAGGACAAGATCACCAGCACCGGCATCTCACAAAACCACCTGGACATTCTCGGGGAATGGTACACGGCCGGGGCCGTACCCGTGGCTCTGTTCTACGACGATGACAACAACCCCTACACCGACAACGAGTTGATGGCCCACTGCGAATGGGACTACAACCCCGACACCCTGGAGTGCCAGGGAGAATGGGTTACCTATCGCAGCTGCACCGGGCTGGACGCCAGCGGCGAGCCCTGCGATTCCGACGGCATCCGCAAGGTGGTACCCCAAGCGACCATCGACCAGTTTCTGGCCGATCCGCTCTGGGGGATCGACTATTTTGACGACGTCGCCAACGTCACCCTCAACTACTTCATTACCGTGGCCCGCAAAATGACCTGGCCGACCCCCGACCAGTTTGTCCTGCGGATCACCACCATCCCCTCCGACGGCCAGTCCAACCCGCCGCCCAGCGATGATCCGCCGGTCGTGGATGAGGACGCCGATGTGGCGGTTACCGCCCTCAATATCCCCCGCCTCAAGCGCAACGAAAGCGGTGATATCACCGTCACCCTCAACAACACGCTGGCGGGCGCGGTGGACGGTCAACTGAACCTGACGGTCCGCGACGACAGCGGGGCCACCCTGGCCTCCTACAGCAGCGCCTTTACCACCCCGGCCGATTCCTCCAGCCTGACCCGGAGCTTCCGCTGGACCGCCCCCTCCTACCGCACCACGGTTACGGTGACGGCCACCGCCCAGGTGGAGGGTGACATCGACCCCGGCAACAACACCCTGTCGGCCACCCAGCGCATCAATTAACAACCTCAGCCCCTCCTCCTCCCCCGGATTTTTTATCCTGGGGGGAGGAGGGCCCCCTGCGCCGCGAACCGCTGGCAAATATCGACCCTGACCGGGCAAAGAAAAGATTTGGACTTTTCTCCCCAAGAGCGTTTATATAGCCCTTGGGGCCGGGAACTTGCCACCCGGGCAATGGAGGGGAGATATGCGAATCAGGTTCCTTTCGCGGCGGGACGCCGTCGCGCTCCTGGAGATCATCCATGCCAGCCTGACCTGCTCTGCGGAGGGGCAGCTCAGGCTCCTCATGGCCCGCCTGAGCTCTTTACTCCACTGCCAGGCCGGACTCTCCTGCATCGCCAGGATGGATCAGAACCGGTTTGCCGAGTTGCGGGTAGTCAACCTGGACTATCCCGCTGAATACCTGGGCGAGCTGACCCGGCGGCAACTGGTGCTGCGGGACCCCATCGTGGTCGAAAACTTCAGGACCTTCCGCTTGCAGTACTGGGCCGACACCTTTGAGCGCTGCCCCCTCTCCCCCGCCACCCATGAAATCCTTTCCCTGGCCGAGGATTACGGCTTTGCCCGGGCCCGCAGCGGCTGCGGCTATGGTCATGGGGTCAAAAGCCGGGACGGCGCCAGCGGCAGTTTTTTCTGCTATCACGGCCTGGAGCGCAGCCAACGCAGCGAAGAGATCCTCCGCCTGGTCGCCCCCCATTTCCATGAGGTGTTGCGCCGGCTGGGGGATCCCCCGGCGAGAACCTCCCCCGCCGTCACCCCGCGGGAAAGGGAGATCCTCCAGTGGCTGGCCCAGGGCAAGAGCGGCTGGGAGATCTCGGTGATTCTCAACATCAGCGAGCGCACCGTGAAATTTCACACCAGCAATATTCTCCATAAGCTCAATGCCGACACCAGGGCCCACGCGGTGGCCATCGCTCTGGAACTGGGCCTGGTGGCTTTCTCCTGACCCCCACCGGCGACAACTGGAGCCACGGGCCGGAAACCTTCACCCGCCATCGCCCCCTCCCTCCCCCGGGGATGCCCGAGCCGCCCTGATGACACATTGTCGCAGATAAAATTGTGGCATCAGGCTGAATTTTGTGCCAGAATGGCTCAGGCCAGGAGGGAACTTCGACCCAGCGACCGGCATCCCCCGTCGCTGATGGCGGGGCCCCGACGGCTCCCGCCGCCCCCTTCTTGGCCCCAAACATCACCGGGGAGAATCTATGAAAAGTCATCTCTGGAGACCCCTTTGGGTGGTCCTGGTCCTGGTGGCCCTGCTGCTGGTGGTTCGCCAATTCATGGTTCCCGCCGACTTCGGGGTCCATGGCGAAAACTTCACCTACGGCTTTTACCGGCAAGCCAACGTGGCCGAGTGGCGGGAGTTCCCGGCAAAATACCGGGGGAGCGATTATTGCAACCTCTGCCACACCGAACAGGCCGCCTTAAACAGGAGCTCTCCCCACGCCCCGATCCAGTGTGAAAACTGTCACGGACCGGCCATCGATCATCCCCAGGACCCGCCCCGCCTGGCCATCGACCGGGGCCGGGGGTTGTGTTTGCGCTGCCATGCCGCCCTGACTACGCCCGACAGCGGTCGCCGCCAGATCGCGGCAATCGAATCGGCCCGGCACCATCCCGGTCGGGAGTGCGTGCTCTGCCACAATCCCCACAATCCCCATCAATCGAGCCCGGAGGTGTCGCGATGAGATGTTCGCGCCGAGCCTTGCTCAAAACCGCGCTCAAGGGGGTGGTGGCGGCAGGCCTGCCGCTGACCGCCTTCCGCTTTCTGAGTCCGGTCGATGCCCGAGCCCTGACCGCCGACCCCGCCATCCGCTGGGGCTTTCTGGTGGATACCCGCAAATGCGTGGGGTGCGGCCTGTGCGTTAAAGCCTGCAAGCAGGAGAATGAGATTCCCTATGATGCCCCGGTCAGCCGAACCTGGGTGGAGCGGTATGTGGTTACCCGGGACGGGGAGGTCCATATTGACAGCCCGCTGGCGGCCCGGGACGGTTTTACCGACCCCAGGATCCGGGGGCGGGAGATTCAGCCGGCGACGATCAGCAAGGCCTTTTTCGTGCCCAAGCTTTGCAACCAGTGCGAAAATCCCTCCTGTGTCCAGGTCTGTCCGGTGGGGGCAACCTACAAAGCCCCCGATGGCGTGGTGCTGGTGGACCGCTCCTGGTGCATCGGCTGCGGCTACTGCGTGATGGCCTGTCCTTACGGGGTTCGCTTTTTCCACCCCGTACACAAGGTCGCGGAAAAGTGCAACTTCTGCTACCACCGCATCCACCGGCAGCTAAGCGCGGCTTGCGTGCTGGCCTGCCCCTTCGGAGCCCGGCAGCTCGGCAACCTGAAGGATCCCGACGATCCGGTGACCAAAGCGGTGCTGACCGAACGGGTGGCGGTGCTCAAGGATGAATACGGCACCAGACCGCAGGCCTTCTATCTGGGCCTGGACATGGCAGTGAGGTGATAAGATGATCGCAGGGTTGCCCGACCAGGTACATGGCTACGAGTGGACGGTGAAGGAGCTGTTCGTCTACCCCAACGAGTTCATCTACTGGAGCATCCAGATCGTCATGTACCCTTACATGACCGGGCTGGTGGCCGGGGCCTTCGTCCTCTCCTCCCTGTACCATGTCTTCAACCAGAAAGACCTGAAGGATATGGCCCGTTTTTCACTGATTTTTTCCCTGGCCCTGCTGCCGGTGGCGATGATGCCGCTCCTGATGCATCTCCAACACCCACTGCGGGCCCTGAACGTCATGTTCACTCCCCATTTCACCTCGGCGATCGCCGCCTTCGGCATCGTTTTTTCAACCTATGGGGCCATTGTCATCACCGAGATCTGGTTCGTCTATCGCCGCTATTTCGTCGAGCAGACCGTGGCCCTGGCCCAGCGGCAAGATCCGGCCGGCCGGATGAAGCTGGCCCTTTACCGGCTCCTGACCCTGGGGGCGTACGATCTCAGCGAAACCGCCCTGGCCAAGGACCGCAAGGCGGTCTGGATTCTGGCCGCCGCCGGCATTCCGGTGGCCTGCTTTCTCCATGGCTACGCCGGCTTCATTTTCGGCTCGGTCAAGGCCAACGCCCTCTGGATGTCACCCCTGATGCCGGTAATCTTCATCATGTCGGCGGTGGTTTCCGGCATCGCCCTCTGCCTGCTGACCTATATCGCCATCATGCAGTGGAAAAAATTTCGCGCCATCCTGAGTCGAGGCCGGGGGGATCAAAGCGTCCAAGCCATCAGCGGGGAGCAGCTGGAGGTGATGAGCAAAACCTCCAAATATCTGCTGGGCTTTCTGGTGGCCGCCGTGGTGCTGGAACTGCTGGATCTTATCTTCCGGGGCTATACCGCGATGAAGTCCTGGGAAATTCTACGTTCGGTGATGTACGGCAAGGATTTTGTCCATATCTTCGTGCTCCAGTTCGGACTGGGCAACCTGCTCCCCCTGCTCCTGCTCCTCCTGCCCCGCCTGACTCTGCGCCGGCTGACCCTGGCCCTGATCCTCATCCTCTTCGGGGTCTTCATGATGCGCTGGAACGTGGTGATCGGCGGCCAGGCCTTCTCCCTCTCCTTTGCGGGTTACATGCATTACCAGCTGCCGATCATCCCCCACAACCTGGAAACCTTCCGGGAGGGTTTGTTGGGCGCCCTGCTGGTGGCGATTACGCCCTTTGTTCTCTTCTGGGCCCTCAACAAGGTGGTGCCGGCCCTCGACCCGCCAAATTAACCAGCCGAAAACGGTGTCGCTTCAGGAGGAGAGGTCAAAAGCCTCCAGCAGATCAAGGGAGCGCTCAAAAAGGGGAGGCAGGGCGGCAAAGTCGACCCGGAGCAACCGGGAGATCTCCTCCGCCATTTGCCACTCCCCCTTCTCATAGGCGATCACCAGCCGCAAGGCCAGGGTGACCACCCCCTCCCCCCGGTCAAGGAGCGCGTCCACCACTTCCGCAGCCAGGGAGATCTCCGTCAGGATATCCGCCATGCTTTTGTCCAGCATGGCCGGCAGCAGGGAAAACATGCCGGCGGTATGGAAGGGGCCGGAATCGGCGGAGCTGGGGGAGATCAGCCCGGCGATCTGTTCACATAAGCTGCCTCGGATGATGGTCTGGCGCAGCAATTCGGTGGGCTTGTCGTCGGCGATGTAGGAGAGCATCATCAGCGACAGCCACTGGCGAAGATTATTCTCTCCCAGCATAATCACCGCCCCCTTGATCGCGCTGATCTCCCGGGCCCGGGCGAAATAGGCCGAGTTGACATACTTCAGCAATTTGTAGGCCAGGGAGGCGTCACGGGTGATAATCTCCGCCAGTTGCTCAAAGTTGTAGTTCTCATCCTGGATCAGCCGCAGAATCTGGAGATAATGAAGTTTGGACCCCGCGATATCCCGCCCGGAAACAATCTTCGGTCGACTAAAAAAATAACCCTGAAACAGACTGAAACCCAGCTTTTTACAGTAATCGAACTCCTGGTCGGTTTCGACCTTTTCGGCCAGCAGCTTAAGCTTGGGGTTGTGGCCCAGGACAACAGCGACCTGGCGGGCCAGCTCCTCCCGGCTCAATTGCCGAATATCAAATTTGATGATCCGGGCCAGGCCGACCAGGGGCAGCAGTTTTTTACCGAAAAGGAAGTCATCCAGGGCCATGACATAACCCCGCCGCGCCAGGGCCTCACAGGCCGCCACCACTTCGCGGGAGACCCGGACATCCTCCAGGATCTCCACCACGATCTCCTGCCGGGGAAACAAGGTGGGAAAGCCCCGGAGCAGCAGATCCTCGGTGAAGTTGACAAAAACCTTTTTCCCCCCGGCCAGCCGGGGAAGACCGATGAGCAAAAAACTGCTGGTGATTACCCTGGAAGTGGCCTGCTCACCACCCGCCTGGCTCGGATCGAAGAAGTTGGCCAGGCTGCTGCGGAAAAGCAGTTCATAGGCAAACACCTCCTTGTTGCGCTTAAAGATCGGCTGCCGGGCAACAAATATCTCGGACGACGCAGGGTTCATCAAAAAGGGCCCACCATGTAACGGGAAATAATCTCTTGGCCATGATAACCCTTATTATCCACAAAACTGATGATTGGGAAGGTATAATTTCACTCCTTTAGCCCCCTATCCCCCGATCCAGGCCAGAACCTCCTTTTTAGTGGGGGTTTTGCCGGAACATTTAATCTGACCATCGATCACCACCGCCGGGGTGGTAAAAACCCCCAGTTTGGCAATCTCGTTGAAGTCGCTGACCTTGACCACCCGGGCGGTGACTCCGGCCTCAACCAGGGCCTCCCGGACCACTCTTTCGGTTTCATGACACTTGGCGCAACCGGGGCCGCAAACCTTGATTTCCATGATCGTTCCTCCTTTTGGTTAAGCCTGGTCTTTTGATTAAAAAAATGTTCCGTAAAGCAGGCCGCTGATGGTGGCCATGACCACCACCAGGGTGACAAAAATCACGGTTTTCTGGGTGCCGATCAGGCTGCGGATCACCAGCATGTTGGGTAAGCTCAGGGCCGGACCGGCCAACAGCAGGGCCAGGGCCGGCCCCTTGTGCATGCCGTTGCCGATCAGACCCTGGAGAATGGGAATCTCGGTGAGGGTGGCAAAATACATGAAGGCTCCCACCAGGGAGGCAAAAAAGTTGGCCCCCAGGGAGTTGGCCCCCACCGCCCGGCTTACCCACTCGGAGGGGATCAACCCCTCCTGGCCCGGCCGGCCCAGCAGCAGGCCGGCCACCAGAACTCCCAGCAGGAGCAGGGGCAGAATCTGCTTGGCAAAATCCCAGGATTCCTTGAACCAGGTGCCGTTTTCATCCTCCCGGCGGCTGAGCAGCAAGCTCAGGCCGATAACTCCGGCGATAAAGGCCAGGGTGGGCTGACCGGGAAAAAAGAGCGCCAGCAACAAGGGCGGCGCCCCCGCCAGCAGCACCTGCCCCTTGGGCAAGCCGAACCAGAACATCAACATGATTCCCAGCAGCAGGGCGAACAGGCCGGTGAGCCACCAGCGGTAGACGGCCACCAGGGACCAGAAGCCGCCCCCTTCGCCCCCGCCCCAATTGGCAAAGACCAGAATCCCGATCATGGCCCCGAAAAAGAGGGCGTTCTGCCAGAGCGGCCGACTGCTTTCCTCCTGGGGCTGGGCGGCTTGGGCCAGCTGCTTTTCCCGCTCTTCTTTACGATAAATCCAGTGCATGGCCAGGCCGATTACCACGCTGAAAGCAATGGCCGCCACCGCCCGCGCGATCCCCATCTCGGCCCCCAGCACCCGGGCGGTCAGCACAATGGCCAGGACATTAATGGCGGGGCCGGCGTAAAGAAAGGCGGCCGCCGGCCCCAAACCGGCCCCCATGCGGTAAATCCCGGCAAAAAGGGGCAGGACGGTGCAGGAGCAGACCGCCAGCACCGTGCCCGACACCGAGGCCACCCCGTAGGCCAGCACCTTGTTGGCCCCGGCCCCCAGGTACTTCAGCACCGAGGCCTGACTGACAAAGACGGCGATGGCCCCGGCAATGAAGAAGGCGGGAATCAGACAGAGCAGCACATGCTCCCGAGCATACCAGCGGACCAGCTCCAGGGCCTCCTGGATGGCGTTGTCGAAACGAGGTATTCCCACCGGCAGGTGATAAACCGCCAGAAAAACGACCACTATCAGGGCCAATGGTTTCCATTCCCGCTGCCAGTCCATATTTCAACCTCAATCCTTAAGGGGGGAGACAGCGGAGCAGAGTTCATGCCGATTCACCCCGGGCAACCGGGCCAGCAGGTCATCGATCCGGGGGTCCCTCTCCAGCCAGCCTGCCAAATTTTTGAGCATGGCCGCGGCATAGGGGGAGTCGGAGCCGTCGGCCAGATAATAGTTGATCCAGGTACCATCTTTGACATAGGCCACCAGACCGGCTTCCTCCAGAGTCCGCAAATGCTTGGACACCGTGGACTGGGCCAGGCCCAGCAGGGCGGTCAGCTCACAGACGCAGAGGGGACGGCGGGCCAGGACCTTGAGGATCGCGACCCGGTTGGGATCGGAGAGGGCCTTCATCACCCGGGTAAATTTTTTTGTTTCCATCTCGCCCTATTCGCTGTTGTTAAATCGTTACATGGCGATATAGTGATCCCTGCAACGGGTTTTGTCAACAGCCAGGGAGTTTTTTCATGCGAAAATTGCAACTGATTTCACTACGGGGCGGATACTGGGTGATGTGGGGGGTCCTACGGGACGATTCTGGTTGGCCTGATTCTGCTTTGGGTGGCGGCGGACATGCCGGGCTTCAACCGCTGCGCCCTGCCGGGCGGCGGCCTGCTGGGCAAACTGAAGATCAATGGTGCCCCCGGCGCCTTGATCCTGGGCCTGGCTTATGGAGTTCTTTCCGGCACCCGCACCTTCGGCTTTATCGCCCCGCTGCTGGCGGTGGTCTCGGTTCAGGGGGTCTACTCTATAATCCGGCCATTTATTCAGTAAGAGGTTAAATCAACTCCACCGCTCTTCATCACCTTCCTGCTGGTCGACCGCCGAGGGTGGGGGAAGCAGTTCGCGCTCCGCGGCCCGCTTCCGCGCCCGGGAAGAACCCCGACCACCGGTGATCTCGCCGGTTTTCCCCGAGCCGTAAATCAGGGACACCAACTCGCCGACATAGAATTTGGCCTGCTCCGCCTGGGAGCTCAGCTCCTCGGCCGCCGCCGCCGACTCCTCGGAGCTGGAGGCGATCCGCTGCACCACCGCGTCCATATCGTGTACGGCCTGATTCAACTGCTTGAGTCCCCGCGCCTGCTCGCCGGAAGCGGCGGCAATTTCCCCCACCAGGGTGCCGGCCCGGCTGGTACTCTGGGCCACCTCACCAAAAGCGGTATTGGCTTGACCAACCAACTCCGAACCCTCCTGGACCCGCTTTACGGTCCCCTCGATCAGGCTTTCCGTACTCCGAGCGGCCTCGGCGGCCCGCATGGCCAGGTTGCGGACCTCGTCGGCCACCACCGCGAACCCGGCTCCGGCCTCACCGGCCCGGGCCGCTTCCACCGCCGCGTTCAGGGCCAGCAGGTTGGTCTGAAAGGCGATGCCATCGATGGTCTTGATGATCTTAGAAGTTTCCTCGCTGGCCCGGGTAATGGCCTGCATGGAGGCGGTCAGTTCAGTCATGGTGGCGGCGGCCCGCTGGACCAGGCCACCGGCCTCCCGCATCAGGTTGTCGGCGCTGCCGGCATTCTCGGCGTTCTGGCTGGTCATCGCCGAGATCTCTTCCAGGGAGGCGGAAGTTTCCTCCAGGGAAGCCGCCTGTTGCGAGGCCCCGTCCGCCAGATCCTGACCTCCGGCCGCCACGTGCCCCGCCGAGTCGGCAACCTGGGCCGCCCCGTCGTTGAGCCCATGGATAATCCCTCCCACCGGGGTGATGACAAAACGGGCCAGACACCAGTAAACCACGCCGCAGAGGGCCAACAGGACCACGACGATGGCCAACAGGATAGCTCCCCCCAGCCGCCGGGAAGCCTCCTCCAGCTCCCGCTGGGTTACCTGGACCTGCTCGTCGATCCGCCGGGAAACCTCCCGGGAGTTGCGCTCCACTCCGGCAAAACTAAGACCGACCTCAACGGCACCCAGCAGCTGCTCATTGAGGACGATATTCTGGCTCACGGTCTCCCAGGCCTGGCCCTGCCCCTTGGCCTCGGCCATCACCCGCCGCTCGGGATCGTAAAAAACCACCGCCACAATATCCTGATCTTTCCCGGCATCCCGGGCCAGGTTGGCCATGGTGTCAAAATCATAACTGACCACCAGGGCCGCTCCCGACTGGGCCAGCAATGCGGCAATCGATTCCCCCTTCCGGCGCAGCATCCCGGCCAGCAGCTCCTCCTGGGCGGCCTGCTCCAGCTGCAATTGCCCAACAAATCTTTCCGCCTGGAGGCTCTGGGACTGGTGGGCGGTATAGATGGCCACCGCCGCCAGGACGGCCATCAAGCCAAGGGCCAAACCCGAAACCCGGACAATAAAGCGAACCGCAATCCCTCTCCTGGTGGCCGTCATTTCAACTCCTTGGCTTGATGGTTAAAACAGTCCCGTCGCTTACTGGATTTACTGGGCGATCTTAGCGTCAACTTTTTTCATGATCTCCAGCAGCCGGGCGTAATCCTCGGCCCTGGTCACCGCGAAGCCGGTGTAGCCCGCGTTGATACTGGTATATACCGCCGGGTCCTTGGCCCCCACCAGGGCGTCCTGGATCTTTTTCAGGGTGGCGGCGTCAACCTTGGGCCCCACTGCGATCACATGCTCATACACCGGCTCGCTCTCGGCAATCACCTTGAGCCCCTGGTCCAGATACTTGGCGGCCACGTCGGGCTTGAGCCCTCCCGCGTCATGCCGGCCCTGAAGGACGGAGTTGGCCACGTTATCGTGGCGACCGGTGAAATCGTACTGCTGCAGCGAATCAAAAACCCCTGCCTCCATCAACATCACCGCCGGCAGATAGGCGGAGAGGGTCGAGCTCCGATCGCCAAAGGCGAACTTCTTGCCCTTGAGGTCGGCCAGGGTGTTGATTCCGGAATCCTTGCGGGCCACGATCACCCCGTTGAAGGTGGGCTTGCCCTGATCCTTGGCGGTGGCCACCAGCCGGATCTTGTCGGGATGCTGGGCGTGGATTTCGGCGAAAAGCGACGGCCCCATGAAGAAGATGTCGATCTCCCCGGCGACCACGGCCTGGCTGAAGGCCTCGTAATCCCGGGCGCTGCGAAAGGAGATCTTGGCTCCGGTGGCCTCCTCCAGCAGGGAGATCATCGGCCTGAAGACGCCGGCCAGTTCGGCGGGATTCTTGAAAGGATGGGAGCCGAAAACGTAGGATTCCGCCGCCGCCAGGGGGGAGGCCAGAAAAGCCAGAACCAGAATCGCAACCAACAGGGACTTGATCTTGCCGTACATGCACGCACCTCTCTGGATTTTTTGATCGGCCACAAGGCTCCGAAACCGTTTGGAGCCGACAAAACCGCCGCGGCCGAAGGAAACAGCATTCCTAGCCACCACGGGGTAACAACTAGTTTCTTCTCTCAAAAAAAGCAGATTATGTCAATAAACAAGATTTTTTATCCTAACATTTCTCCATTTGGATTTGCCCACCCCTCTCTCCCCTGGCAAACGTTGCCTCGGACCGGGGGAATCTGGTATGCTGCCCCCCGACAGCACCGGGGCAAGGCGCCAAATCGGACCTGCCGCCCCAGGGGCCAGAGGGGAACACAACCATGGACAGCATCTACCGCATTGTAGAAAACATTGCCCAGTGGGGGTTGCTGGCCGCCAACTGGTGGCAACTGGCGGTCATCATTCCGGCTCTGATCGCCTCCTGGGTGGCCCAGCGCGGGCTCAAACGGTGGCTGGAACTCTACAGTCCCGAGGGCGGCGAGGGCTTTCGCCACCTGGCCCTGCGCTCCGCCATGCGGATCGTCTGGCCCTTCAGCCTGTTGTTCTTTGTCCTGGTGGGCCGGGAGGCCCTCGGTTCCCTGGGTTACCCCCGCGAGCTACTGGACCTGGCGGTGCCCCTGCTGCTCTCCCTGGCCCTGATCCGCATTCTGCTCTACATGCTGCGCAAGAGCTTCGCGCCGGGCCCGGGCCTCAAGGCCAGTGAAAATGTGATCGCCACCGGCATCTGGCTGGTGGTGGGCCTGCACCTGCTGGGCTGGCTGCCGGCCATCCGGGCCGGCCTGGACTCCCTGGCCGTCCGGGTGGGCCAGACCAAAATCTCGCTGTTGTCGGCCCTGGAACTGACCCTGCTCATCGGCCTGGCCATCGTGGTGGCGGTCTGGCTTTCCGGCCTGATTGAACGCCAGGTATTGCGGCTCCGCTATTTAAGCGCCGCCATGCAGGTGGGGCTGGCCAAGTTCGCCAAGTTCTTCCTGATCACCATCGCCCTGCTCCTGACCCTGAACCTGGTGGGGATCGACCTCACCGCCTTTGCCGTTTTCGGCGGCGCCCTGGGGGTCGGGCTCGGTTTCGGGCTGCAACGGATCGCCTCCAACTTCATCAGCGGCTTCATCCTGATCATGGATCGCTCGGTCAAACCCGGCGACGTGATCACGGTGGGTGACAAGTACGGCTAGGTGGAGGAGTTGCGGGCCCGCTACATCGTGGTCCGTAACCGGGACGGGGTGGACACCCTGATCCCCAATGAAACCCTGATCACCACCCAGGTGATCAACTGGAGCTTTGGCGACCGCAACGTCCGGCTCAAGGTTCCGGTCCAGATCAGCTACGACGATGATCCCGAACAGGCCATGGAGCTGATGCGGGCGGCCGCCCAAACCTCTCCCCGGGTCCTGGCCGATCCCGTGCCGGTGGTTCGTTTGCTGGAATTTGCCGACAGCGGGATCGCCTTGGAGCTGCGAGTCTGGATCGGTGATCCCGAGCAGGGTTCCGGCGCGGTTCTCTCGGAGATCAACCTGGCGATCTGGCGGGCCTTCAAGGAGGCCGGGATCACCATTCCCTACCCCCAGCGCGACCTGCACCTCAAAAGCGTCGCCCCCAGCGCCTCAGCCTTGCTGCGCACAAATTAGCTTCCCAGGGCGACCCTTTTATGCTAATAATTATCAACTAAAGATTATCTTTGGTGGATAATATTAGGCCGCATGGAGTTAGTTGTGATCGGCAAATTGAGCATCATCCTTCTTGCGGGGGCCTTGACCCCCTGCCTTCTGCTTCTGTCCGCCTTCTCTTCGACCGCCGCCGCCGATAACACCCTGTCGCAGTCAACAGCCGCCAGGCAAAAACTGACCTGGGCGGTATTCGCCTATCTGGGGATCGAAAAAACCACCCAACAGTACCAGCCCATCGTCGCTTATCTCAATCGACGGCTCACGGACCATGAAGTTGAACTTCGGGTCCTGCCCATGGCTGAAATCTTCGCCGGGATCGAGGCTGGCTCCTTCGAACTGGTGACCACCAACCCCACCCATTTTCTGGTGGTGCGTCGGATGTTCCCCCTGTCCGGGGTGGTGGCAACCCTGATGAACCTGGACAGCGCGGGCAAGGTCCAGAGCCGGCTCAGTGGCGCCATCGTGGTCCGCAGCGACCGCTCCGACCTCAACACCCTGGCCGATCTCCGCAACCAGCGGATTGCCGCCCCCAGCCAGGAACACATGGGGGGCTACCGGGCCCAGGCCTACGAGCTGCATCTCGCCGGGGTTAATTTGCCGGAAGATGTTAATTTCTTGCGGTTTACCGGTGTCCACCAGGAGGCGATCCGGACCCTGCTCAGCAACGAGGTCGACGTCGCCTTTGTCCGCAGCGGGGTCCTTGAAGAGATGGTGGCCCTTTCTGTTCACCCTTGCGGCCTGCCTGCTCCTGATCGCAACCCTGGCGGCCGCCTGGATCGTTACCCTGCGAAGACAGCGAAGGGACCGGGGCAACTACGCCAGGGAGATCGAGGCCGCCAACCGTCACCTGGCCCCCCAGGCCCGGGCCAAAAACCTGACCTTAAGCTGCTGGGCCGCGCCGACGGTTCCCGCCCTGTTCCATGGCGATCCGGGCCGCATTCGCCAGATTCTGCTCAATCTGGTGGGCAACGCCCTTAAATTCACCCCGGCGGGCTCCATTTTCATTAAAATGGCCGTCGAGGCGGAAACCAGGGAGCACATCACCCTCCGCTTCACCGTTCGCGACACCGGCATCGGCATCCCCCGCCACCAGATGACGCTGCTGTTTGAAAAGTTCACCCAGGTGGACACTTCAACCACCCGCCGGTTCGGCGGCACCGGCCTGGGACTGGCCATTTCAAAGCAACTGGCGGAGATGATGGAGGGGGCCATCGGGGTGAGAAGCAGGGAGGGGGCGGGGACGGAGTTCTGGTTCACGGTCAAGCTGGCCAAACAGCTCGGGGCGACGGCAAACGGCCAAACCGAAATCTGCCCCGTCTGCCCACGGCCGGAGCAGATCCGCCACCAGATCCTGAATCTGTTTGCCGACTGTCCCGCCCCCATTTTGCTGGTGGAAGACAACCCCATCAATCGCCAGGTGGGCCTGGGTCTGTTGAAAAAACTGGGCCTTGGAGCCGACACCGCCGGCAATGGCGCCGAGGCCCTCCAGGCCCTGACCACCACTCCCTATGCCCTGGTGCTGATGGACATTCAAATGCCGGTAATGGATGGCCTGGAGACCACCCGGCGGATTCGCGATCCCCAATCGGCGGTGCTGGATCACCGGGTGCCGATTGTCGCCCTGACCGCCCATGCCATGGCCAGAGACCGCGAGTCCTGCCGGGCGGCGGGGATGAACGGCTATGTCATCAAACCGATTGATCCCCTGCTCCTGGTCCAGGAGTTGAAAAAATGGCTGCCCCACCGGAAAACTTGGGGAACGGCGGCGGTGGGGAGCGAGCCCACCCACCACTCGCCGGTTTTTGACCGGGAAGATTTAAATGAACGCCTGATGGGAGACTGGGAACTGGCCCGGGAACTCTTCGCCCTGTTTCGCCGTGACACCCCCGGACAGATCGCGGAACTTGCCCGGGCCATCGAGGAGAATCAACTGCAACGGGCCGGGATGCTGGCCCACCGGCTCAAGGGAGCGGCCGCCAACCTGGCGGCCCCCGCCTTGCGCGACGGGGCCGGGGCCATGGAGGAGGCCGCCAACCTGGCCGACCGGGAACAATTGCAAACCCTGCTGCCGGAGTTGCAACGGCGCTTTAGCGAGTTGCAGGCCGCCATGGCGGCGGAAACCCGACTTCCCCGCCAATCCGCCCCCCAAGCCGGAAGAGCAGCCCCGGACTTCAGTGGCCCTCTACCCTTTGGGGGAGAAATATTCCCGGGTCAGCCGAAACACCACCGGGCTGAGCAGCAGCAGGGCGATCAGGTTGGGAATCGCCATCAGGGCGTTGAGGGTGTCGGCCACCAGCCAGGCGAAGGTCAACTGAGCCGTCGCCCCCAGCGGGATAACCGCGACCCAGAGCAGGCGGAAGGGCAGAATCGATTTGACACCGAACAGGTACTCCACGCAGCGTTCACCATAGACGCTCCATCCCAGCAGGGTGGTGAAAGCGAAAAGCATCAGACCGAAGGTGACGATAAACTGGCCGACCCCCGGCAGACCGCTGCCGAAGGCGGCGGATGAGAGGGCCGCTCCCGACTGACCACTGTCCCACAGGCCGGAGATCATGATCACCAGGGCGGTGATGGTACAAATGATGATGGTGTCGATAAAGGTACCCAGCATCGCCACCGTCCCCTGGCGCACCGGGTCCACGGTTTTGGCGGCGGCATGGGCGATGGGGGCCGAGCCCAGACCCGCCTCGTTGGAGAAGATGCCGCGGGCGACCCCCATCTGAATGGCCAGCATCACCGCCGCCCCGGTGAACCCGCCACTGGCCGCCGCCGGGGTAAAGGCGTGCTGCACAATGGCCCACAGGGCTCCGGGCACCGCCGGCAGGTTGAGCAAAATCACCAGCAGGCCCCCGGCCACATAGAGCAGGGACATCAGGGGCACCAGCTTACCCGCCACCCGGGCAATCCGCCGGATGCCGCCGATCAGCACCGCGAAGACCAGCAGGGCCATGACCAGGCCGGTGAGCAGGGGGGGCACCCCCAGGTTGGCCTCCAGCACCTGGGCCACCGAATTGGCCTGGACCATGTTGCCGATACCGAAGCCGGCCAGGGCCCCGAAGATGGCGAAGGCGGCTCCCAGCCAGCGCCAGTGCCGGCCCAGCCCGTTCTTGATGTAGTACATCGGCCCGCCAACGTGGTCGCCGCGCTCGTCAACCTCGCGGTATTTGACCGCCAGCAGCGCCTCGGAATATTTGGTGGCCATCCCCACCAGGGCGGTACACCACATCCAGAAGATGGCTCCCGGGCCGCCGATGGCCACCGCGGTGGCCACCCCGGCGATGTTGCCGGTGCCGATGGTGGCCGAAAGCGCGGTCATCAGGGCATTGAAGGGGGTGATATCCCCCTCTTCGGTGGAGCGCCGCCCTCGCCAGAGCATGCGGAAACCATGCCCCAGGCGGCGCAGGGGCATGAAACCCAGACCGACGGTGAGGAAAAGGCCGGTCCCCAGGATCAGCACCAGCATCAAAGGGCCCCAGACAATACCGTTGAGCTGTTCAATCAGCCTGACCATCAACTCCATTGGTGATTCTCCCCTGATGTTAAAGCCAACAAGCCGGGCTTGGCGGTCGGCGGCAAATTGCTTTACGGCGGTCAGGGAGCTTGATACCTTGAACCTAGATCAAGGTCAAGCCTTCCGGCCGACTCAGCAGCGGGAGATGTTTTTTTTAGAAGAATAAACCGGAGGATATAAGCGAACTGCTTACGGCCATGCTGCCGATCTGCAGCCACTGCAAAAGCAAAAGGATTCGGCGCGGGGGGGGGGGGGTTGTTGGCGGCATCCCCTTGCGAGTGCCCAGTTCCCGCAGCAACTCCATACAATGGACTTCCAGCTCGGCTCCCCGCTTGGCCTTCAGTCCAGTTCCACCTCGACGGTGTGCTCGCGGCGGTCGTCGACCAGCGGGATGCGGCGGTCGGGGCGTTCGCTGCCGTCCACCCTCACCCGGCTGACCTGCCCCGAGGCTGCCCCGACGCGCCTGATCGTGATGTGATAGACCGTCTCGCGGTAGCGATAGTGGATGGTGTAGGAATCCCAATCGGCCGGGACACAGGGTGCGATGCGCAGATGGTCCACTTCCAGATGCAGGCCCAGCAGGGTTTCCACGGTCAGCCGGTACATCCAACCCGCCGCCCCGGTGTACCAGCTCCAGCCGCCCCGGCCGGTGTGCGGCGCCACCCCGTAGATATCCGCGCACATGACGTAGGGCTCGACCTGGTAGCGTTCAATCGCCTCCGCCGTGCTGCCGTGATGGACGGGATTGAGCATGGCGAAGAACTCCCAGGCGCGTTCGGTATCGCCCAGCATGGCGAATGCCATCGTGGTCCAGATCGCGGCATGGGTATATTGACCGCCGTTCTCGCGCACGCCGGGGATGTAGCCCTTGATGTAGCCGGGCTCCAGATCGGACTTATCGAAGGGCGGGTCGAGCAGTTGGATGATCTGCTTGTCGCGCCGCACCAGGTGCTGGTCAACTGCCGTCATCGCCTGGCGGGCCCGCGCCGGGTCACCACCCCCGGAGATAACCGCCCAGCTCTGGCTGATCGAATCGATCCGGCACTCCTCGTTGGCCGACGAGCCCAGCGGGGTGCCGTCGTCGAACCAGGCACGGCGATACCAGGCGCCGTCCCAGGCCTCGGCCTCGATGTTGCCGCGCAGTTGGGCGGCCTGAGCGCTGCACAGTTCGGCAAAGTCCGCGTCGTCACGGCTGCGCGCCAGCCCCGCAAACGACTCAAGGTTTTCGACCAGGAACCACGCCAGCCACACGCTTTCGCCCTTGCCATCTTTACCCACCAGATTCATGCCGTCGTTCCAATCACCGCAGCCCATCAGCGGCAACTGGTGGGCGCCGAAGCGCAGGCCGTGCTTGATGGCCCGCACACAGTGCTCGTAGAGGCTGGCCGCTTCAGGCGAGCGTTGCGGCTGGTCGTAGTAGGCCTCCTCTTCCGCATACAGCTCGCGGCCCTCCAGAAAATGGATGGACTCGTCGAGCACGCCGGTGTCGCCGGTCGCCAGCACATAACGACAGGCGGCGTAGGGCAGCCACAGATAGTCGTCCGAAAAATGGGTGCGGACGCCCTGGCCGTGGGGCGGGTGCCACCAGTGCTGCACGTCGCCCTTGAGGAACTGGCGCCCGGCGCAGCGCAGCAGTTGCTCGCGGGCGAGCCACGGCGTCGCATGGACCAGGGCCATGGTGTCCTGCAATTGATCGCGGAAGCCGTAGGCGCCGCCGGACTGGTAATAGCCGCTACGCCCCCACAGCCGGCACGATATCGTCTGATAAACCAGCCAGCCGTTGGCCAGCACGTTGAGCGCCGGGTCGGGCGTGTCCACGTTGACCGCGCCCAGGGTGCGGTTCCAGTGTTCCCACACCGCCTCCAATGCCTGGCGCGCACCCGCCGGTCCGCCGTATTGCTGGATAAAATGCCGCGCCTCGCCGACGTCACCGGCCGCGCCGAACACGAACACGATCTCGCGTTCCTGCCCCGGGGCCAGTACGATCCGGGCCTGGATCGCGGCGCACGGGTCCAGACCGGCGCCGGTTCGACCGGACAGGCGCTTGCGGCGCATCGCCGCCGGCCGCGCCAGCGAGCCGTTGCGGCCGATGAACTCGGCACGGTTGCCGCTCACCGACCGCTCGCGTTCACTGGCGTGGGCAAACACCACCCGGTTGGCGCATTCGCGGCTGTAGGCATTGCGGGCAAACAGCGCCCCGCTGTGCGGATCGGTTTCGGTGACGATGTGCATCAGGTTGGCGTGTCGCCACTCGCCAAGCACCAGCTCCCAGTACCCGGTCAGCGACAGGCTGCGCGCCCGCTTCGACTGGTTGCGCAGCTTGACCACCACGAACTTGACCGGCGCATCCATGGCGACGTAGGTGAACAGTTCCGAGGCGATGCCGGCCTCAAAGTGCTCGAACACGCTGTAACCGAAGCCGTGCCGGCACACGTAGCCGGAGCGGCCGCGCGCGGGCAGCCCCGTCGGCGACCAGAACGCGCCGGTTTCCTCGTCGCGGAGGTAGAGCGCTTCGCCGCTGCTGTCGGAGAGCGGGTCGTTGTGCCAGGGGGTGAGGCGGAATTCGTGGGCGTTTTCCACCCAGGTATAGGCGCTGCCGCTCTCGCTGACGACAGTGCCGATGTGCGGGCCGGCGATCACGTTGGCCCAGGGCGCCGGCGTGGTCTGGCCGGGTTCAAGGGTGACGACGTATTCATGGCCGTCGGGGGTGAAGCCGCCCAGGCCGTTGCTGAAAATGCGCTCGCGCGGGGCCAGCGGATAAACCGGTTCGGCGCCCGCCTGCCGCGAGGGCTCCAGCAGATCCGAGGCCCGTTCCGGCGACACGCGGCGATCCACCTGCTCGATCAGGGTCGCGGTGGTGTCGCTGAAGACGATGCGGGAAACGGTCTGCAGCAGCACCCGCTCATCCTCGGAAAGCTCTTCGGCACGGCGCACGAAGACTCCGCCCGGCTTGTCGATTACCTGCGCTTCGGGGCCCGCGTTGATCAGCCCCATGATCCGGTCCTGCAGCACCGCCCGATAGCCCGAGAAATCCTCGTTGACGATCACCAGGTCGGCGACCAGGCCCTTCATGCGCCAATAGGCATGCGCTTGCAACACCTGTTTGACCAGGTCGATGCGGTTGAGATCGCCAATGCGCAGCTTGACGATCGGCAGATCGCCCGAGATGCCGAAACGCCACAGCCCGGCCTGCCCCAACTGGTTGCGGGCAATGACGCCGGGCGCGGCGCGACGCAGGGCATTGCCGTAGATCACGGAGTTAGCCAGGCGGCCGTAGGTCTGGGCATCGGCTTCGGTGACATTGAGGTGGCGCAGCACCTCCTGGCTTTGGAACCAGGCCATTTCGAAGGCGCGCTCGACGAAGTGGCGGTCGCAGTATTTATCCAGCAGGGCCAGTGCGGCCTCGCGCGTCTCCGCGACCCCGGAGATGATCTGCACGCTCGCCGATTCGTCGGGTGCCAGGGTCAGGGTGCGGCGGATCGCCACGATGGGATCGAGCACCGGCCCCGCCGTGTTTGATAAATCATGGTTCGACCGGGCAGGCGGACTGCCGCTGCTCTCCAGCACCAGCGGGTTGGCCGCGGTGCGACCGCGCCCGATGAAGCGGGCGCGGTCGGTCTCGTAGGAGGGCGCGTCGGCCACCACGCCGGGGGCGGCCAGCAGGTGAAACATCCAGGGCACCTGCTCGCCCGGGGTGCGCGGACGGCGGGTGCAGAGAATCGCCTGGCGCTCGGGCAGGATTTCGGTCTGCACGAACAGATTACTGAAGACGCGGTGGGCCAGGTCGGCATTCAACGGCGCCAGCACCACTTCCGCGTAGCTCGTCACCTCGATGCGGCGGGTGCGCCCCGACTGGTTGGTGAGCTTGACCCGCCGGATCTCGACGTCGTCCTCGGGGGAGACGCTGATCTCGGTGTGCGCCTCAATCGCCTGATCGCGCCGCCGGTATTCGGCGCGGGCCTGCACGAAGATCGCCTCGTAGTGGTCGGCCCGGCGCAGGGTCGGCTGATGCGCGGTGGACCAATACTTCCCGCTGTCGCGGTCGCGCAGGTAGATGAAGGTGCCCCAGCCATCACAGGTGGCGTCCTCGCGCCAGCGGGTAACGGCGAGGTCGCGCCAGCGGCTGTAACTGCCGCCGGCAAGGGTCGCCATGACATGGTAACGGCCGTTCGATAACAGGTGGACTTCAGGGAGTTGCGTGTTCGGGTTGGTGAACACGCGCATGATCGAGCCGACGTCGGCACCGGGCGGGTGGGCGGCGGCGCTCACTTCGGCCGCGTGCGGATGCAGGGTGGCGCCCCTCTTCGGCACCCGCTCCTGCAACAGCAGTTCGGTCGCCCGCGTCAGCGGGTCGGACATGAAGCGGCGCTGCATCGGCTGGTCGAGCAGGAGATGCGCGTACGCCAGCAGGCTCATGCCCTGGTGATGCGCCATGAATGCCCGCACGACGGCGTGCGGCTTGCCCCGCGGCACCCGCGTGGGCGTGTAATCGATGGCCTCGTAGAAGCCGTAGTCGCCCATAAAGCCACGATCGGCCAGGGTTTGCAGGTTGCGGCACGCCTGCCGCGGCATCACCGTCAGCGCCAGGGCGCTGGCGTAGGGCGCGATCACCAGGTCGTCGCCCAGTCCGCGCTTGAAGCCGAGGCCGGGCACGCCGAACGCCCGGTACTGGTAAACCTGGTGCATGTCGGTGGCGTTGTAGCAGGATTCGGAAATCCCCCACGGCACCTCGCGTTGGCGGCCGTATTCGATCTGGCGCGACACCGCGGCCTTGCAGGTCTGCTCCAGCAGAGTATTGGGGTAGCTCGGCATGATCAGTTGCGGCATCAGGTACTCGAACATCGAGCCGCTCCACGAAATCAGACTGACGTCGCCGCCATGACTGGTCAGCAGGCGCCCCAGCGAGAACCAGTGCTTCTGCGGCACCTGTCCCTGGGCGATGAGCAGGAAACTGGCCAGGCGTGATTCCGATGCCAGCAGATCGTAGCAGGACGGATCGCGGCGCCGTTCGCCGACATCGTAGCCGATGGCCAGCAGGCCGGATACGGTGTCGTAGAGGAATTCGAAATCCATCGCTGCCAGTGCGCGGCAGCGGCCGATCAGCTCATCGATGAGGGCGAGCTGCGTCTGCGCGCCATCATCGCCCGCAGCGGCCAGTTCCATCCGGGTCGGCAGAGCGGCGCCCGGCCAGGTCCCGGGCACCAGCAAGGCAAGCTCATCCCGCAGGGCCCGCGCTTGCCGGTCGAAGGCCCGCGCCCAGTAAACCGGTTCGCCTTCGCTATCGGTATCCGCCGGCAGGTGGGCAACCAGCTCGCCACCAATGCGGTGAATCTCCTCCAGCGCGCCGGTAGCGGCCGCCAGCGTCGGCAGTGGTCCCTTCAGTGTGAGTGGGCGCAGGGTCTCCTGCAGCAGATCGATTGTTTTCGTCAGCTCGGGGGCGGCGGCGGGCAGCTGTGCCAGCACTTGCAGGGTGTCCTGCAGCCCCGGCAGCGCGCGGGCTGACAGCACCGGCTGATGTTTCATCTCGGCCAGCCCGGCCTGGAGAGTGAGCAGAGAGCCGGCCAGGTTGCCGCTGTCCACCGACGAGACGTATCGCGGGTGGAGCGGTTGCAGAGTGCGGGTGTCGTACCAGTTGTAAAGGTGGCCGCGATAGCGTTCCAGCTTTTCCAGCGAGGTGAGGGTGTTGCCGACGCGCCGCAGACATTCCCCGGCGGTGATGTAACCGAAATCGACCGCGGCCAGGTCGGCCAGCAGCGACATGCCGATGTTGGTGGGCGAGGTACGCGAGGCGATGGCCGGCGCCGGGTGTTCCTGGAAGTTGTCGGGCGGCAGCCAGTTGTCCTCCGGGCCGACAAAGTCCGCGAAGTAACGCCAGGTGCGCCGCGCCGACGTCCGCAGGAAGACCTCCTGGTCGACGCTCAAGCCCGGGGCGGGAGCGGCCAGCGGCCGGCTGATCCACCAGCCGGCGACGGGCGACAGCAGCCACAGCAGCAGGATGGGGGCGGCACAAAGCCACGCCGCAGGCGCGCTTGCCATGGCCAACGCCACGCCCAGCGCCAGCGCCATAACCGGCGCGATCCCCATCTCCCGGAAAAATTCGACCAGGGTGCGGCTGGCATTGCGGCGGGCGTAGGACCGCAGTTGCCACAACAGCAGGCCGCGGCGCGTGAACAGCATCCGCACCCCCGAGCACAGGATCGCCCCCAGGCAGATCAGTGCGTCGTAGGGCAAAAAGGCCAGGGTCAGTACGGCGAGCACCAGCGGGCGCCCCACCGATCTGCCGGTCAGGTTCAGGTGTACTCGCCAGTCGCATTCCGCGGGCTTGCGCACAAGCTCGATGGCGGCGGACAGCAGGGTGGGCAGAAATATCACCGCCACGACCAGCAAGCTCCACAGCCACCCGGGCCCGAGGCCCAACAGCCAGCCGCCGGCCACCAGGGCGAGCAGTGCCGGCGCCACCAGGCTGCGCCGCAGATTGTCGAAAAGTTTCCACCGCGACAGGGCCGAGAGCGGGTTCGCCTGCCGCTTCGCCTTCACGCCGTTCAGACCGGGGGGGCCCGGCACCCATGGCAGCAGCCAGCCGGCCAATTGCCAGTCGCCGCGGGCCCAGCGGTGGCGCCGACTGGCCTCGATGGCGACACTGGCCGGATGTTCCTCGATCAGTTCGACATCGGTCACCAGCGCCGATCGCGCATAGCCGCTTTCCAGCAGGTCGTGGCTGAGGATGAGATTTTCCGGAAAACGGCCGTCGACGGCCTGGCGAAACGCATCGACGTCGTAGATGCCCTTGCCGATGAACGAGCCTTCCTCGAACAGATCCTGGTAGACGTCCGACACCTCGCGGGTGTAGGGGTCGAGGCCCGGATCGCCGGCGAACAGTTTGGCGAAGCGCGACCGGCCGGCACTGGTCAGGCTGATCGAGGCGCGCGGTTGCAGGATCGCGTAGCCTTCGACGATGCGGCCCTTGCCGACATCGTACACCGGCCGGTTGAGCGGATGGGCGAGGTTGCCGATCAGGGTGCGGGCCGCGTCGCGGGGCAGTTGGGTGTCGGTATCCAGGGTGATGACATAGCGGATCGATCCGAGGAGGGAGTGATCGCCGACGATCTCCGAGAAGGCCGTTTGCGCCTCGCCCCGGAGCCGGGCATTGAACTGCTCCAGCTTGCCGCGCTTGCGCTCGTAGCCCATCCACACCCGCTCGAACGGGTTCCACACCCGGGGCCGGTGAAACAGATAGAAGATGCCCGGGCGATCCTCGCGGTAGGTCGCGTTGAGCGCCTCGACCGCGCCGCGCGCGTACGCGAGCAGAGCTTCATCGTCCGGCAGCGTTTGCTTGGGCGCGTCGGCAAAATCCGTCAGCAGGGCGAAGAACAGATTGGGGTCGCGATTACCGAGATAGCGGATCTCCATCGCTTCGAGCAGCGCGTCGACATCTTGCGGTTTCGTCAGCAGGGTGGGGACGATCACCATGGTGCGGTGGCAGTCCGGAATCCCGGTGGAGAAATCCAGCCGCGGCAAGGCATGCGGCGGCAGAACGAGCGTGACCAGCAGGTTCACCAGGGGCACGGCCAGGGCCGAGGCGCCGATGACCAGCGGAAGCGCCAACAACCAGGTCCGCCAGTCATCCGCATCGACCCCGCCCGGACCAAGGCCGAGCAGGGTCAGCACGGCCGCGGTCGCCAGCAGGGTGAGCAGCAGGATCGGGCCGAGATAAAGGGGCAGGCAAAGATGCCGACCCATCCGGCAGATTCGGGATTTCCACGACAGCCGGCAGTCAACCGCCCCCTCCAGGCGTGGTCGGCCCCGATCGATCAGGTAGTAGCCCACATGGGCGCCGCGCTCATGCGGGCCATGTTGCGCCGCCGCCCGGGCAAGCTCAACGGCTTCGCGGGCCACCGCCCTTTCGCTGCGAATGCTGTGCCGCGCCACGTCCTCGATGACGTGCCGGTAGCGGTCGCGGGTGGCAAAATCCTGGCTGGCGTACATCGCCATGGGATCTTCGCGCAGGGTCTGTTCGACGACGCTGAGCGACTCGACGTATTGCTTCCAGTCCATGGCGCCGATGAAGCGCAAGCTGCCGATACTGTTGGCGATGGAGATCTGGTTGGCCGCGGCGGTGCGGCCGGCCGCCTCCGACAGTTTGGTCGCCGTCACCCCCTGTTCGAACAGCTTGTGCTCGACCCAGGTCTGCACGAAGGCCATGGCCGGTCCCTGGGCCTGGAGCCGGTTGTAAAACTCCTCCACAAACGGCGCGGTCAGCGGCACATCGGCATGGGCAAACTCGGCCAGCAACTGGATCAACTGTTTCGGATCGGTTTCGGCCGCTTCGAGCATGCGGTCCGCCCAGGTGATGGCGGCATCGCGCTCCTCGCGCCGCTGGGCGATGCGCACCCCGACCCGACGCAGGTTTTCCAGCAGCGCCAGTTGCAGCATGATCGGGAAGGCCCACAATTCGCCCAGCTTCAGGGGCTCGACGGTCTGGTAGGCGGCAATGAACTGGGTGGCGTTGTCGCGGTCGACGCGGCCGTCCATGTGGGAGATCAGCTCCAGCGCCAGGTCGTAGATGCGGGGGAATCCGGCCGACGGGCCAGCGGCCAGCTGCGGCAACTGGCGGCTGTATCCGCGCGGCAGATGCCGGCGGGCCAGGGTGACCTGCTGCTCGATCAGGTAGAAATTGTCGAGCAACCAGGCCTCCGCCGGCTCGATCCGTTGCCCCTGGGCGGCGGCGACGGCGGTGACGACGTCGTACGCCGCCAGCAGAACCCGCGCATTGTCCGCCAGCCGCGGCAGCAGGCTGTCCGGCCCGGGACGCGGATCGACCCGATGGCGGCCGGCCAGCGCCACCGCGTGACGCTTCAGTTGCTCGATGCTGAACAACTCTGCGCGCAGCAACTCGGTGTCCCGGTCGTGACGCAGCGCATTGCGCCTGCGCACGGAAAATCCGATTTTTTTGATGGCTATGACCTGCTCCTTGCTCGAACCGGGAATCGTCAACCCAGCTCCAACCTGATGACCGGCACCTGCCGCAAACGCAGCCGCGCGTTTGCGGGCCCTCAGCCTTTACCGGCTGATTCCGCCACTATACCACGCTCTATTGGCAAGGGGTGTTATCAACCTGAAATAAACAGGGCTTTGGACAACCTTTTGTGGACGTTTCAAGGACGATGGTCATGAACTTCTGTGATCTTCATGCTATTCACCTATTTCAAATCCCCCTAACCCAGATCGCCTCCGCGGGTGATCGCATTTTTTCTGCGCTTACCTGCTAAAAATTCTGCTTTCACGCGCGCGCTTACACCCTGGTGACACTCTTGGGACACAAAAACGGCCTTTTCGGGAATATTTGTGGTACAAAAACAAGAAAGGGAAACCGAGCCTAACGGCCCGATCTCCCTTAATTTTTTCTGGCGCGCCCGGCAGGATTCGAACCTGCGACCTACGGCTTAGAAGGCCGGTGCTCTATCCAGCTGAGCTACGGGCACCCAAGAGGTGCAGAATACCCTATTTTGCCGACTCTCGCCGCAGCAAAAAACAGCCCCGGTGACAGGGCAGGTTGCCGAGTCACCGGGGCTGGTCGCGTCGAGTTTCTTGACGGCGAAAGGGGCTCTTACATCATGCCGCCCATGCCGCCCATACCGCCCATGCCGCCCATGCCGCCAGGCATACCGCCGCCGCCCTTGTCCTCTTCCGGGTGCTCGGCGATCATGCATTCGGTGGTCAGCAGCAGACCGGCCACACTGGCCGCGTTCTGCAGGGCAAAACGGGTTACCTTGGCCGGGTCGATAACCCCGGCTTCCAGCAGATCCTCGAACTTCTCGTTCTCGGCGTTGAAGCCCTTGGCGTCCTTCATCCCCTTGACCTGCTCAACGATCACCGAGCCTTCCAGGCCGGCGTTGTTGGCGATCTGGCGAACCGGCTCTTCCAGGGCCCGGGCCACGATCTTCTTGCCCAGCTCCTGCTCATGGGGCAACTTCAGCTCCTTGAGGGCCTTGAGGCAGCGCAGATAAGCCACGCCGCCGCCGGGTACGATCCCCTCTTCCACCGCCGCGCGGGTGGCGTTGAGGGCGTCTTCCACCCGGGCCTTCTTCTCCTTCATCTCCATCTCGGTGGCGGCGCCGACATTGATCACCGCCACGCCGCCGATCAGCTTGGCCAGCCGCTCCTGCAGCTTCTCGCGATCGTAGTCGGAGCTGGACTCCTCGATCTGGGCCCGGATCTGCTTAACCCGGCCTTCCAGCTTGCCTTTGTCGCCGGCGCCGTCCACGATGGTGGTATTGTCCTTGTCACAAACCACCCGTTTGGCCCGACCCAGGTCATCGATGGTGATATTCTCCAGCTTGATCCCGATATCCTCGGAAACCACCTGGCCGCCGGTGAGGATGGCGATATCCTCCAGCATCGCCTTGCGGCGGTCGCCGAAGCCGGGGGCCTTGACCGCCACCACGTTGAGGGTGCCGCGCAGCTTGTTGACCACCAGGGTGGCCAGGGCCTCGCCGTCCACATCCTCGGCGAGGATCACCAGGGGCTTGCCCATCTTGGCGATCTGCTCCAGCACCGGCAGCATATCCTTCATGTTGCTGATCTTCTTCTCGTTGATCAGGATGTAGGGGTCTTCCAGGTTTACTTCCATCTTCTCGGGATCGGTGACAAAGTAGGGGGAGAGGTAGCCGCGATCGAACTGCATCCCCTCGACCACATCCAGCGAGGTCTCCATGCTCTTGGCTTCCTCGACGGTGATCACCCCTTCCTTGCCCACTTTGTCCATGGCCTCGGCGATGATGTTACCGATGGTGGCGTCGTTGTTGGCGGAGATGGTGCCGACCTGGGCGATCTCCTTCTGGGCCTTGGTGGGTTTGGCGATATTCTTCAGCTCCGCCACCACGGCGGCCACGGCCTGATCGATGCCGCGCTTGATATCCATGGGGTTGTTGCCGGCGGCAACCAGCTTGGAGCCTTCGGTGTAGATCGCCTGGGCCAGAATGGTGGCGGTGGTGGTGCCGTCGCCAGCCACGTCGCTGGTCTTGGAAGCAACTTCCTTAACCATCTGGGCGCCCATGTTTTCGAATTTGTCCTTGATCTCGATCTCCTTGGCCACCGAAACCCCGTCCTTGGTGATGACCGGGGCGCCGAAGGATTTCTCGATCAGGACGTTACGGCCCTTGGGTCCCAGGGTAACCTTGACGGCGTCGGCCAGGGTGTTTACCCCCCGCAGGATCGCTTCGCGGGCTTTGGTGCCATACTTCAGATCTTTTGATGCCATATCTTTTTCTCCTTCAGAAACTTGGGGTTGCTTGTTAGTTTTCCACCACGCCGAGGATGTCATCCTCGCGCATGATCAGGAACTCTTCGCCATCGATCTTCACCTCGGTGCCGCCATACTTGGAAAAGAGCACCCGGTCTCCGGCCTTCAACTCCACCGGCACCCGCTCGCCCTTTTCGTTGTGACGTCCGCTGCCCACGGCGACCACGGTGCCCTCCGCCGGCTTCTCCTTGGCGGTGTCGGGGATAATAATGCCACCCTTGGTTTTCTGCTCTTCCTCCAGTCTTTTGACCAGAATTCGATCATTCAATGGCCGAATCTTCATGGACTACCTCCGTCTTGCGTTGATCTGGTTGATGATTAAGTGATTGCTCGTATGAATAACAAACCGGCAGCCGGCGCTCCCGCGCCGAGTACCGGCGTCCTTCCCGCAACCGGAAAGCGGCACCCCCGGGTCACACCGACCCCGGAATACCGGATGCGGCAGACAATATGTACGTCCCCCGCAAAAATCAAGAGCACGCACCAAAAAAAAATCGCTGGAAGAAAACAAAGAAAATCAGGCCAGATAGATGGCGAGGCCGGGCGACTACAGGCGGAGGACCCATTGGTGGGGGTCCGCCTTCCGGCCGTACTGGATGGCGGTCAGCTCGTTGAACAATCTTTGGGCCAGCTCGCCGGTCTTGCCGCCGTTGATCAGGCAGTCCTGCCCTTTGTAGTGGAGCGAACCCACCGGCGAGATCACCGCGGCGGTACCGGTGCCGAAGACTTCGCGCAACTCGCCCCGCTGGTTGGCGGCCAGCACCTCGTCGATGGTGATGGGCCGCTCCTCCACGGCCAGGCCCCAATCGCCCAGCAGTTGCAGCACCGATTCCCGGGTAATCCCCGGCAGGATACTGCCCGAAAGGGGTGGGGTGACGACCCGGTCGCCCAGCACGAAGAAGATGTTCATGGTGCCCACCTCTTCCACATAGCGGCGCTCGCGGGCGTCCAGCCACAACACCTGGGTGAACCCCTGCTTCTGGGCCTCCACCGCCGCCATGATGCTGGCCGCGTAGTTGCCGGCGGTCTTGGCCTCGCCCACCCCACCGGCCACCGCCCGCACATAGGTGTCGGTGACAAAGATCTTCACCGGATTGAACCCTTCGGGATAGTAGGCCCCCACCGGGCTCAGGATGATAAAGAAGAGATACTCCTTGGCCGGGCGCACCCCCAGGCCGGCCTCGGTGGCCACCATGGTCGGCCGGATATAAAGGGTGGCCCCCTGGGCCCTGGGTACCCAGTCGGAATCGACCTTGAGCAGGACCTGGAGCCCGGCCAGGGCGGTATCCAGGGGTAAGGTGGGCATGCACATCCGAGTGGCGGAACGGTTCATCCGCTCCAGGTTGGCCTGGGGCCGGAAGAGACGGATGCCGTTATCTTCCCCCCGGTAAGCCTTCAGCCCCTCGAAGATCGCCTGACCGTAGTGGAGGACCATGGCCGCCGGATCCAAAGAGAAGTGGCCGTAAGGACGAATGTGGGGATCGTGCCAGCCCCGGTCGGCGGTATACGCCATAACAAACATGTGGTCGGTAAAGATCCGCCCGAAACCAAGCGATTTTTCGTCCGGCTTGGCCTTGCGTTGAGCCGGCGGCACCGTTTCCATTCTGATGTCCATTGTGCAATTTGCTCCCTAGAAAATCATGCCCCGGCCCGTCGGGGGACCGAAAATGGAGCGCAATATAACGAAGTTTCAGGACCATTGAAACAATTTATTTCGCTTGGCAGAGCAACTCGATATTAGGTAGAGTAGGCGACTGGTTCTCTCCTTCAAACCGCAGGGCAGGTGATTTACGTGCAAGAAAACCCGCCATCCCCCATGGTGATGCGCTACTTTCTGATCCTTTTTCTGATCTCCATCCTGCTGGTGGGACGCCTGCTCTGGCCCTTTCTCTCCATCCTGATTCTCTCCTATCTGCTGACCAGCGTCTTTCGCCCGATCTACAACCTGCTCAACCGCAAGCTGCCGGACTTTTTCGCCTCCCTGCTCACCTGCACCCTGGTGGTGCTGCTGGTCTTTATCCCCCTGGTTTTCTTTGTCTTCGCCCTGGCCCAGGAGGCCCAGAACCTCTACGAGTGGGGGCGGGGAGCCGGGGCCAATCTCGGCCTCAAGCTTCGGGCCTTCCAGGAAAGCCCCCTTTTCGTGCGGCTCCAGGAGACCGCCGCCCTGCTCGGTTTTTCCCTGGAGCCGGACAACATCAGTCGGACCCTGGCCGAGTTGGCCCGGGTGGTGGGGCTGTTCCTTTACAATCAGGCCAGCAGTTGGGCCGCCAACATCATGATGTTTGTCTTCAGCTTTTTCCTGATGATCCTGACCATCTTCTTCCTGCTGATCGAGCATGACCGGCTGCTGAACTATATCCTGCGGCTCTCCCCCCTGCCCGACGACCAGGAGCGGCGGCTGTTCGCCAAGTTCGACGAGATCACCGGCGCGGTGCTGATCGGCAACGGAATCTGCGCCCTGATCCAGGGGGTGCTGGGGGGGGTCATCTTCGTAGTTTTCTCCCTGGGGCCGCCGGTCCTTTGGGGGTCGATCATGGCGGTACTGGCCTTTCTGCCCATCTTCGGCATCGGCCTGATCCTGGTGCCCGCCGCCCTGTTTCTCGGGTTCAAGGGTGGCCTGGTTGAGGCATTCATCCTCCTGACCCTCTATGGAATCATCACCATCACCATCGAATATTTTCTCAAACCCAAACTGGTGGGCAGCCGGGTCAAGATGCATACTCTGCTGGTTTTCCTGAGCATTATCGGGGGCTTGAGCGCCTTCGGCTTTCTCGGGATTATCTACGGGCCGCTGATCATCACCGCCTTTCTCACCCTGGCGGAGATCTACCAGAGCAGCTACGACCGTTACGTGAAAAATGTCAACTTCCACTGACCCCGTTTTCCACCGGCGGCTGACCCGCCACACCCTGGCCGCCGTGCTGGGCTGGCTGCTGCTGGTGGCCGGCGGCGCGGCCTGGGCCCTGGCCGCCCAACGGACCCCGGCTGAAACCCTGGCGACCTTCGCGGTGGCCGGCCTGGTGGGGCTGGCGGCCATCGGCCTGCTTTACCGCAGCGGCCGTCGGCACCTCGCAGAACAGGCCGACCACCAACAGGCCCTGCGGGCCGCCCGGGATGAGTGGGAGCGGACCTTCGACGCCATCGACGACGTCATCACCATTTTCGATCGGGAGATGCGGGTGATCCGGGCCAACATGGCCGCCAGCCGGTTCAGCGGGACCGGACCGGAAGAGATCAGGGGCAAGTACTGCCACCAGTTGTTCCGCGACTCTCCGGTGCCCTGCCCCGATTGCCCCCACCAGGGGCAGCCCGGCCTGGGGGCAAAAGTCAACACCACCGTTCGGCACGGCGAGCGCTTTTTCTCCATCTCCTGCGCCCCCCTCACCGACCGGCAGGGCCGGTTGACCGGGTTTGTCCATATCGCCAAGGATATCAGCGAGCAGCTCCTGCTGGAGAGCCGGCTGCGCCAGTCCCAGAAGATGGAGGCCATCGGTACCCTGGCCGGGGGGATCGCCCACGATTTCAACAACATTCTGGCCCCGATCACCGGCTTTACCGAAATGGCCCTGGAGAAACTGCCCCCCGGCTCGCCGGCCATTGCCGATCTGCGCCAGGTGATCCGGGCCGCGGGCCGGGCCCGGGGGCTGGTGCGGCAGATCCTGACCTTCAGCCGCAAAAGCGACGGCGAGTCAAGGCCGCTGCGCCTGGAGCCGATCATCAAGGAAGCCTTGAAACTGATGCGCTCCACCCTGCCCACCACCATCGAGATTCGCCAGCGGATCGCCCCGGATTGCGGGCCGGTGCTGGCCGACCCCGGCCAGTTGCACCAGGTGATCATGAATCTCTGCACCAACGCCTACCACGCCATGCGGGACGGCAGCGGGGTGCTGACGGTGGAGCTTAACAGTCTGGTTCTGGGGGAGGAGGACGCCCACCGAATCGGAGACGAGCTGGAACCCGGCTCCTATCTGCGCCTGGCGGTCAGCGACACCGGTTGCGGCATGGACCAGGAGACCATGGAGCGGATGTTCGAACCCTATTACACCACCAAATCACCCAGCCAGGGCACCGGCCTGGGCATGGCGGTGGTCCACGGCATCGTCCGGCAGTTGGGGGGCAAGATCACGGCCCAAAGCAAGATCGGCCAGGGCACCACCGTCCAGGTCTATCTGCCCGAACTGACCGCCGAGGAGGGGAGCAAAGGTGAGGAGGAGAACCAGGAAGCCCCCCTGCCGGGAGGCCGGGAGCGGATCCTGGTGGTGGATGACGACAAGATCATCGCCGAGATGCTGCGCCATATGCTGACCCATCTCGGCTATCGGGTGGATTCCTTCAACGATCCCCGGGAGGCCTTGGCCCTGATCCGGGAGCAGCCCGGCGGCATCGACCTGCTGATCACCGACATGACCATGCCCCACCTGACCGGGGCCGAGCTGGCCACCCGGGCCATGGCGGTCTCTCCCGCCCTGCGGGTGATTATCTGCACCGGTTTCAGTGAGTTGATCGACCAGGAGAAGAGCCGGGAACTGGGAATCAGCGCCTTTCTGATGAAGCCGGTAACCCTCCAGCAGATCGCCGGAACCGTCGACAAGGTCCTGCACGAATAGAAAAAAATGGTCGGGGCGAGAGGATTCGAACCTCCGGCCTCCTGCTCCCAAGGCAGGCGCGCTACCAGGCTGCGCCACGCCCCGACGGCACAGTAATCGCTCTAAATAGCATCCGAACCAGCCAGGGTCAAGGGAAAAGGCGCCGGGACCCGGGGGCGGGGGCCAATCAGCGGACCCGCAGCAGGCGCAACTCCGGGGGCTGCCAGCTCAACTCAAAGGGGGGGTCGAACTCCGGCAAGGCCGGCAGATAGTCCGGCGCCAGCTCCGTCAGGGTCGAGGGGTATTCGGCCCGCTCGGCCTTGTAGGCCAGCACCGCTTCCTGCACCGTTACCGCCCGCTCGAACATGCTGATGCTGTGACGATAACGCTCCTGCATCAGCTCATCCTCTTCGGCGGCCAGCATGGCCCGCAGCCAGAACAGACCGCCGTAAATATCGCCCCCCTCCCCGGCCAAAGTGGCGGCCAGATGGCCGAACCAGACCGGCGCCCCGGGCTTCTGCCCCGCCTGATGGAGATAGCCGGCCCCCTGGCCGGGGTCCTTCAGGTGGTAAAAATGGTTGAAGCCGACGAAAAAGGGGAGCACGAAGTTGTCGGGCAGGACGGCCATCCCCCGCCGATGGATATCGTTGGCCAGTTCGGCATACTCATCGTGAATATAGGGCAAGACCGCCTGGGCCAGGTAGTAGGTGTCGATGAAGCGGGGATGGAGATGGGCGGCGGCGGTCAAACGGGCGGCCAGGGGGGGGGCGTACTCCAGCCGGTCACGCATGGTGATCCCGCCCCCGACAAAAACCGCGGTCTTGATAAATTGAATCTCGCCGCCCAACTGCTTGAGATAGCCTAAAGCGATCTCCTGGATCAGGGGCGGAGCGGGGTGGGTCGGTGACGGCGGCGTGGCGGCTACCCCCTTCTCCTGCTGCCAGAAGGTGAAAAGATAAAAGAGGAGCAGCCCGGCAAAGAGGGCGACCCTGGCCATCATTGCAGATCCCGCCGTTGATAGAGCAGGCAGGCCAACCACAGGGCCAGGGCCACATAGGCCGCCGTCAGGCCGAAACCGATCAGCAGCGGCCCGGCCCCCGTCCCGAAGTCGGCAACGGTGATCGCGTCCTTAAAATCGAGGCGGGAAAAATCGGGAAACAGGGCGGTCAGCCCCTTGAGCAAGAGGGCAAGCCCCCCCCCGCTTTCCTCGGCCGCCCGCTGGGAAACCGCCTCCCGTACCACCGGCAAGCCGGAGCAGATCGCGTAATAGGCCAGGGAAACCAGCAGCACCGGAAAACCGCCGCGCACCAGGCCGGAAAAGAGCATAATCACCGCCAGCAGCAACAACTGGGTGACATAGAGCCCCAGCCAGGCCAGCAGGTAGGCCAAACCGCCCAAGTGGGCAAAATAGACCTCCTGAACCATCCCCTTGATCAGCAACAGAGCCCCAAAACCCAGGCTGCCCAGCAGCAGGTTGAGCAGCAACAGCAGCAAGGCCAGGCCGACGAAGACCCCCAGAACGTACTCGCCCCGGGAGATTGGCCGGGCCAGCAGGGAGTAGATCACTCTCTTCTCCTCGTCCAGGGCGATCACCTGAACCCCATGGAAAAAGAGAAAGATGAACCCGGCCAGCCAGGTCGTGGAGAGGATAAAGTCGGCCGAGGCCCGGCCGATATCCCGGGGGATAAAATCGATAAAGAACAGGGCCCCCAACTGGGCGGCCACCGCCAGGGCGACCAGGCCGAGCAGGGCGTGCCGGCGCAGGCCGTCCAGGGTCACCAGGCGGGCCACCGCCATGATCCGCTTCAGTTTATGCCCCATGGCTCGCCACTCCTTCCTGACCTTGCACCAGATTGAGATAAGCCTCGGTAAAGCCTGCGCACTGCCGTCTTTGGGCCAGCTCCCGGGGGGTGCCCTCAAACAGCTTGCGGCTTTGATGCAGTACCAGCACCCGGTCGGCCAGCCGGTCCACATCCTCCAGAATGTGGGAGCAGAAGAGGATGGAGCGGCCCTGGGCCTTGAGTTCGCCAATCAGGGCCAGCATATCGGCCCGGCCGATGGGGTCCAGGCCGCTCATCGGCTCGTCCAGAATCAGCAGTTCCGGCTCGCTGAGCAGGGCGATGGCGAAGTTGGCCCGCTGCTGCATCCCCTTGGAAAAATCGCGCAGGGGCCGTTTGCGGTCGGCCCAGAGGCCCAGCCGCCGCAGCCATTTTTCACCGCCCTCCCGGGTTTGATCGGCGGAAAGCCGGCAGGTGGCCCCGGTGAAGCGCAGCATATCGAGGACGGTGAGGTTGGCGGGGAAATTGGCGGTCTCGGGCAGGTAGCCGATCCGCAGCCGCACCGCCGGATCCTTGGGGGTGGAGCCCAGCAGGGTTATGGCGCCCAGATCCGGCCGGATAAAATCGAGCAGCAGCTTGATGCAGGTACTTTTACCCGCCCCGTTGGCCCCCACCAGCCCCAGGGTTTCCCCGGGGGCCAGGGAAAAGGAAACCCCGCTCAGGGCCCGTTTGGCCCGCTGGCCCAGCTCCTTGGCATAGGTTTTGACAATATCGCTGAATATAATCATGGTTCAGGCGGCTCCCGCTATGGGTGGAGTTTTTTCATGGTGTCGGCTCAATATAGTGGCCGCGAACCACTCCGTCAATCGGGTAGTGGTCGGAACCGGCCTGCGCAAAAAGACAAGCCTCCTCTGAACAAAGAAAAACCGGCGGCTCCCCGCTCAGACCAGTTCGGCCAGAAAAGCCGGGGCCGGCATGACCCTGATCCCTTCCGGCGTCACGAAATCGCGGTCGTCGGCGGCGCTGATTTGCAGCGCCCGGCAATGGGGGAACCTGGCCCGGAGATATTTCAGGCCCTTGCCGGGCGGACCGCCGCCGGTTTTGCATTCCACCAGGGTAGTCGGCTTTCCATCTTCCAGAAGCACGAAATCCACCTCCCGACCGTCGATATCCCGGAAATAACGCAATTCGACATCCAGGCCCAAGGTATCCTCTCTAAAGGCGGTCCATTTGAGAAGATGGAGGGCGACCATGTTTTCAAATCGGGCTCCCGGCTCTTTAACCAGGGTCCAGTCAAAGTGGTAGTGTTTCTGCTCTTTTTTTACGGCCCTGATCCGGGGCGCTCCGAAGGGGGAAAGTCGGAAAATCGCGTAGAGGCGCTCCAGAATCCGCAACCAGTTGGCCACGGTTTTGTGGGCTGCCTGCAGATCCTCCCGCTGGGCGTTGATGGAAAGGGGGGAGCCCACCAGATCCGGCAGCCGCAGCAGCAGCAGTTCCAGGGTTCCCAGGTCATGCACCCTTTCCAGGGAGGCCAGATCTTCTTCGATGAGGCGGCGCCGGTACTCCCGCGACCAGCGGCGGGATTCCACCTCGGAAGAGGCAAAAAAAGGCTCCGGAAAACCGCCGAGATGCAAAAGCTCCTGCATATCCGCGGTGGTGGTTATGCCCAGTTCCGCGCAGGATAAAGGAAAAAGGCGCAGATAGTGGTAGCGTCCCTGCAGGGAATCCCCGCCGTGCCGGTAATAATCGAGGCGGGCGCTGCCGGTTACCAGAATTTGCGAATCACGGGGAGACCGGTCATATAAACCCTTAAGATAGTTTCGCCAATTGCGATACTTGTGAATTTCGTCAAAAACCAGCAACGGAGCCGGAGGCAATTCCCGGCGCAGAATTCTCTCCCGATCTTCGGCGATATCCCAGTTCAGATAACCGGACTGATCCCGCAAAATATCCTTGGCCAAGGTGGTTTTGCCGACGGGCAAGATTCTCCGCGACAGGGGGGCAGGCGGGTGGTGTCACGGATAAAGATTTGCCCCCTGCTGGAGGTGCCCCCCAACGACCACAAAGACAGCGGGTAATATGTTGCCTATAAATGATCTGTTTGTGGTGTTATAGTTAAAATATTGCCTATTTTTATCTTGTTCGGTACAATCAAAAAAAATGGAGCCGAAACTTCTTACATTAACCACCCCCCGGGAAATGGGTTTATCGTTGGCCCGGCGTTTGCGGGAACTGCGGTTATTTAAAGGCTGGACCAGGGAAACCCTGGCTTTGCGGGCTGGAGTTTCCGCCGCCTCGCTCAAACGTTTTGAAACCCGGGGCAAGGCCTCTTTTGACCTGGTGCTCAGGGTTGCCCATGCCTTGGGGCGTCTTAATGATTTTGCGGAAATTCTGCAGTTGCCGCCGGCTGCCGGGATCGCCGAACTTGAACGCCGGGCCGCAAAACCTTTGCCCAAAAGAGGCCGGGTGTGAAAAAACTTGAAGTCCGCTTTACCCGCACCATCGGGGATGAGTCGGTGGTCGGCTTCCTGGCCGAAGCGCGTAACCGGGTTTATTTTGAATATGCTCCGGAGTTTTTGGCCACCGGCCTGAATCTTTCCCCCTTCCGGCTCCCTTTTGCCACCGGCCTGTTCGAGCATACAGACTTTCGTTTCGGCCCCCTGCCGGGCCTGTTTGATGACTCCTTGCCCGATGGCTGGGGGCTGTTGCTGATGGATCGCCACTTCCGGGCTTCCGGCATGAACCCGGACAGCTTCAGCGCACTGGATCGGCTGGCCTGGTTGGGCACCCGCACCATGGGCGCCTTGACCTACCATCCGTCTGCATTACAGCCTGAAGTTGCGCCGGAAACTTTCGATCTTCACCGGCTGGCCCGCCATGCCGAGGATGTGCTGCATGGCGAAACGGTGGAGGTGCTCCCGCAACTTCTGCGGGCCGGCGGCTCACCCGGCGGGGCGCGGCCTAAAGTTCTGGTCGGTTTTGATCCTGCGCGCGACCAAATCATCGCCGGGGACAACGATCAATTGCCCGCGGGGTTTGAGCCCTGGATCATCAAGTTTGCGGCCCGTTACGGTGACACCGATGCCGGAGCAATCGAATACGCCTACTCCCTCATGGCCGCCGCCGCCGGCATCGACTTGCCCCCAACGCGCCTTTTTGTCACCCGCGAGGGCGATCGCTTTTTCGGTTGCCTGCGATTTGATCGCCACCTTAATCGCCGCTTTCACGTGCATACTTTCGGTAACCTGATCCAGGCCAACTTCAGGATTCCTTCCGTGGACTACCGCGATCTGCTCAAGGCCACGTCGCTGCTGACCCGTGATCACCGCCAGGTTGCCCAAGCTTTCCGCCGGATGGTCTTCAACGTGTTGGCCCACAACCGGGACGATCACGTGAAAAACTTCGCTTTCATCATGGATGACACCAGTGCCGAGTGGCAACTGACACCGGCTTACGATCTGGTGTTCGCTGCCGGTGCCGGCGGCGAACATACCATGACCCTGGCCGGCGAAGGGCGCAATCCCGGCCGGGAGCAGATGCGGAAACTGGCAGATGAGGCCGGACTGGATGAGAAAGAAGCCGCAGACATCAGGGAACAGGTTCGCGAGGCGGTCGCAGGCTGGCATGCCCATGCCGACCGGGCCGGCGTGAGTCGAGCCGGGCGGGAACGAATTGCGGCAGCCTTGGGTTTTGCCCAAAGTTGATATCCACCCCGGGCTTTAGGGCGGATGAATGTAGAACAAAAAGGACAAACGAAGAGGGGCGGCGGCCCATCATCGGCCGCCGCCTCGTAAAAGGAGTCTGACCCCATTTTTCACTCTTCATTTTTCACTTTTTTCTTGATCATGGCTCTGCATCCCGCTAGACTTAGTCATGAAACTTGGTCCACTTTTAAAAAAATTCCGTAAAGGGGTTCACTATGGCAACCATGGTCAATGTTCATGAGGCGAAAACCCATTTTTCCCGGTTGCTGGAAAAGGCCCATGCCGGCCAGGAGATTATTCTGGCCAAGTCGGGCAAACCCTATGCTCGCCTGGTTCCATTGGCACCCGACTCGGGTAAACGGCGCCCCGGGCGCCTGAAAGGCAGGGTCGGCGCGGCTTTTTTCGAGCCTTTGCCCGATGCGGAACTGGCTGCCTGGGAGGGAAAATGAAACTGTTACTGGATACCCACACCCTGTTGTGGTGGTTCACCGATGATCCCCGGCTCTCGCCGGTGGCCCGGACAGCTATCATGGATCAGGGCAATGAGATTTTTGTCAGTGCCGCCAGTGCGTGGGAAATCGCCACCAAGCAGCGGCTCGGCAAACTTGCGGAACTGCCGGAACCGGCCGATCGCTTCGGAGAGCTAACGGCCGCCGACGGTTTCATCCATTTGCCGGTGAACTATTTGCACAGTTTGCTTGCCGGGGGCTACGACCTGGCCCACCGCGACCCCTTCGACCGCATGCTGGCCGCCCAAAGTGAAATTGAATCCCTCCCGCTGGTTACTCGAGACCCGGCCTTCGCCCTCTTTGAGATCGAAACTTTTTGGTAAATCGTCTCCCTGACCGGATGCGGCGCTGACCCCGAATGCCCGCCGGCAAAATGGTTACCACCAATAACTTCGCCCCCGGCTGGTCAACCAACCGGGGGCGAGATTAAGCAGTGATTATTTCAATCGGGATCAAATGGTGGGGAAATGGTGACCCCATTTTCCTCAATGGGTGACCCCATTTCACACCAAAAACATGGGCAACAAAACGTTTGCTGTTTAACGCGTAACGTTATATCATGCTGCCATGAGCATCCGTTCCTTTGCCTGCAAAAATACTGAAGCTCTATATGAGGGCAAAAGACCGAAGCAGTTTCGCGGTTTCGAGTCCGTAGCCCAACGCAAGTTGCAGATGCTGGACGATGCTGTTGAGCTTCGAGACCTGGCCTCGCCGCCCGGAAACCGGCTTGAGGCCCTCGGCGGCGATCGTAACGGCCAGCACAGCATCCGGATCAACCGGCAATGGCGGATATGCTTTGTCTGGACTCCGGCCGGACCGGAACTGGTAGAAATCACCGATTACCATTGAAACAAGAGGAAAAAATAATGGCTACCAACAAAATGCGGCCGATTCATCCCGGCGAAATTCTGCGGGAAGAGTTCATGGTTCCCTTGGGACTCAGCGCCAGTGCCCTGGCAACGGCTTTGCGCATCAACGCCCCCCGGATCAATGACATCGTGAGGGAGCGCCGGGCCATTACCCCCGACACCGCCATTCGCCTGGCCCGTTATTTCGGCACCACCGCCCAGTTCTGGCTGAACCTGCAAACTTCTTTCGACTTGAAACGGGCTGAGTTGGAAGACGGCAAGCGGATCAGGCAAGAAGTTCAGCCGTTGGCCAAGGCCGCCTGACGGGGGAGGGCAGAGGCGTAAATTGGGGGGCGTGAACGAAATTGGTGACCCCAATTGGCCCAAAAAAAAGCGCGCCCCCGATTGGTTGACCAACCGGGGGCGAGATTAAGCAGTGCTTATTTTAGTCGAGGGAAAATGGGGGAAATGGTGTCTGACCCCATTTCCCTCCATTTCCCTTCTCCTCTTTTGGCCCCATTTGGCCCTTTAGAGAGCCACAAATTTGCCATGACCATCAAGATTGTTATCGGTGTCAATTGCTGCAGCGCCGGGCACCATCGTCGGGTCGAGGTGCTCGCCGGGATCCAGAGTGTCATCGTCGCGGTACATGGCTGAAGAGTCGGCGTCGATCGCGTAAACGGAATCGCCTTGATAGTGTTTTGCCGCCGCAATGAAAGTAACACCCTCACCGGCATTAGTGCCCTCGGAAGTATGGGCAAAAATCTGGACATTGCTGCCCATCACGATGCCCTGCGACCTTTGATCCATCCTGATGAATGCGCCGATCGCAGATGTAAAGGTGCCCATCTCACCGCTCCACAAAACACCAGCCGGGTTAGTACCACCGCCAGCGTTTGCGGCAACCACGCTGTCACTTCCCCGATCGTTTAACGCCGGAGAGGGATCACCATTAGCATCATGGTTAACCGTATAGCCGTACTGGTTCCAGTCGGTGTAGAAGGCCGCCTGGGAGGTGTTGAGGTTACGCAGGTCGCTCATGGCCGAGGAGTTGAAACCCCGGATCCGGTACTGGGCGAACTGGGGGATGGCGATGGCCGCCAGGATGCCGATGATCGCTACTACGATCATCAACTCCACCAGGGTAAAACCCTTTTGTCCTTTCTGATGCATGGTCTGTAACATTGGCTTTTCCTCCATTCTTTCATTCTTTTTTCGGCGGCCAGGCCAACCCGGCCTCTGCCGCCACCATTTAGGGAAATCCCCTCATCTTTTATATCCCCAGCCGGGTTTCGCCCCCGGCAAAGGGCTAGATGCTGTGCACACCCGCTTAAGCACGGGCCGTGCCAAACCACCGGTTTTTTATTTTTTTACTTTGATTACAAGACAATAAGCCCAGAAAGCGTTATCCCCCGCCCCCGATGCGCCAACCACCGCCCTCCCGGACTGACAAAAAAGGGCAACACCGACTGCCTTTTTTTGTCACCAAGGGTTGCCGAGAAAAATATTGACGTTAAAACCTGACTCCGGCTAAGATCGTCGAAGCATCTTTAAGTAAGGCCATTACGGCAACAATCGGTAGCCGGGAATACGGCGTGATCACGTCGTTAAATTTATACCATTACACCGTAAAACAAGGAGGAAAAGATGCTCAAAACCCTACTGCTTACCCTGACCATCCTGTTGTTCTCCGCGGTTACCGCCTGGGCGGCTTTGAATATCAATACCGCCGGCCAGGAACAGCTCCAGGCCCTGCCCGGCATCGGCCCGGCCAAGGCGGCGGCGATCATCGAATACCGCACCGCCAACGGCCCCTTCAACAGCGTTGACGACCTGGCCAAGGTCAAGGGAATCGGCGCTAAAACCCTGGACGGCCTGCGCAACGACCTCTCCGTAGCGGACCAGTAACTCAGTTTCGACCAAAGCCTGCCGGAGCGCCGTTTTCCCGGATCTTAATCACCAACGGCACCGGCACCAAAGGCAAGCGCGAGCTTTGAAGCAAACCGCTTCGTCCACCAATGCGGGCCCGGCCATCGCCCGGCGCCCCTTAAGTCACCACCAGCCCGCTCAGGAACAGCAAAAGACTGCTGCCCAAAAAGGTCACCCCGCTTGCCCTTTTCCGTCACCGCCGCAGGGCGGCTGCCAGCCATGATCTCGCGCAAAAGAAGCAGGATCAGCACTTTACCTGCTCAAAGGGCAACCAGGAGAATTAAGATGCTCCCAACGGCAGCCTGCCATGGTATATTAGGCGGGAACGCCCCTTGCCCGGTGACTTTCCGGCCCACAGGCCACCCGGATGGCGGCGACCACTGGCCAGGTACGGATTTTGCACCTGCTTTAAAGTTGGGCGGGGCTGCGGACAACCAAAAACACGCCGGGGCTTGGCCCGGGATTTGCGCTTGCAACCCGTGACTGCTTGTTTCAGGTCCAACCCCGTGTTACCAGTTACGAGGGCCATTTGCCATGGATGATCGGAAAAACCAGGAAGCGCGGCAAGCCAGTGCCCGGGAGGTCATGGCCGAATGCTTCTGGGGCGACTATCTGCTCACCCCCGAAGAGATCCTGGCCCGGCTGGAACGGAACGACCCCGGCTTTGAGCGTTTTATTTTCTCCAAAATCATCGAAAATAGCCGCCGACCTTCCCGGCATTTGCCCGTTCTGTTCCCGCCGGAAAAGCTCCACCCCATGCTGGAGCGGTACCTGAAGATGTCCGGCGGCAAAAAACGGATCCGGTTGGTGGCCGCCAACCTGACCGGCCGCTATGATCTGGTGCCGGAGCTGCAATGGCAACGATAGACTACAAGGAACTATACCTTTTGCAGGACAAGGTTTTTGCCGCTGTTTCCGGCATGCCCACCGGCTTCTACTTGACGGGCGGAACCTGTCTGCACCGGTTTTATCTGGAAAAAAGATATTCCGACGACATCGATCTTTTCAACAACGACCCGAACCTGTTCAGGGAAGAGGTCAAAATAGTAAGACAGGCCCTGGAACAAGCCGCGCTTTCGCCGGAGATCGTGGTGGATTCCCGCGATTTTGTCCGGCTGATGATCGCCGGAATCCTCAAGCTGGACCTGGTAAACGACCGGGTTTACCGGGTCGGCGGCACTCTCCGCACCCCGGCCGGTCTGGCTCTGGATAATATCGTTAACATCGGAGCCAATAAAGTATGCGCGCTATTGGGGCGGGATGACCCCAAAGATGTTTTCGACCTTTATACGATTTTTCGTCTTCCCGAGGCGGACTGGCCGGAAATCATGGCTGCCGTCGACCGGAAATGCGCCTTTGACCAGGAAACATTACGTTACCGGCTGCAAAGCTTCCCTTTGGAGTTGGTGGAATTGCTGCCGGTGGTCGATCCAGGCTTCGCGCAAGAGTTGCATCGTGACTACAAGACGATGACCGAAAGCCTGCTGAACCTGTCCGCACAACAGTCATAACGGGACGAAACAAAACAAAAATGCTAATTTGGCGGTTTCATAAAAGGATGTTGGGCGCCAAGGGATTCACCCTGGTGGAGTTGGTGGTGGTGTTGGCCATCCTGGGAATCCTGGGGGCCGCGGCCATCCCCCAGGTGATCGGCTCCCTGCCCACCTACCGTCTCCGGGCCGAGGCCCGCGAACTGGTCAGTAATTTCAAAAAGGCCCGGCTGGAGGCGGTGAAACGCAACCGCACCGTGCTGATTCAGTTCACCCTCGGCGAAGGCCCGACCGGCTCCTACCGCATCTTTGTTGATATGGACAACGACAACGTTTACGACCCGGCCATCGATGAAGAGCTGATCAACTGGCCCCTGCGACCGCAAACCGTGCTGGCCGCGACGGACACTCCTTTCACCGACAACCGCGCCGGTTATAATGAGCGCGGCCTGCCCGCGGGCACCGTCAACAACAGGTCAATTGTCCTGCGCACCTCGGACGGCTCCAGGGGTTACGAGCTGACTCTATTAAGTGCCGGCGGCGTCAGACTGGAAGACTTACCTTAATGAAGACAATCTCATGAACTCCGCAAGCCGGCCGGAACAACAAGGCTTCACCCTGGTGGAAGTGATGATCGCCCTGCTGATCGGCGGGGTGGTGATGGCCGCGGTGATGACCACCTTCCGGGTCCAGCACAACACCTACCTGGCCCAGGATCAGGTGGTGGAGATGCAGCAGAATCTCCGGGTAGCCATGGATATGCTGTCCCGGGAAATCCGCAGCGCCGGTTTTGACCCCACCGGGGAGTCCGGGGCCGGCATCGTTGATGCTGACGAGAATCAGTTAAGATTTACCCGGGATCTTGATGCCAGTGGCGGCACCTATATCTCCCCGACCGATACCTTCGAAAACGATCCCTCCGAAAGGATCAGTTACCAGTTAAACGTCAACCCGCCCTCCCTGGGCCGGACAACCGGTAACGGTGTTGTCCCTCAACCGGTGGCGGACAACATTGTGGCGCTGGAATTTCTCTATCTGCTGGCCGACGGGACCACGGTATTGAATCCCGACCCCGCCGACTTCGGCAACATCCGCGGGGTGACGATCTCCATGCTGGCCCGGGCCGCCAACGAGGACCGAAGCCATACCGACAACTTACGCTATTTCCCGGCTTCCAATCCAACCATGGATGAGGATGAATTCTTTTGGGGCCCCTTCGACGACGGCTTCCGGCGCCGCCTGCTGATCCAGACCGTAATGTTCCGCAACCTGGGACTGTGATGACCATGAAGACCAACCGCGCCCAACAAGGCTTCACCTTGATTGAAATCATGATCGCCCTGGTTCTGCTCTCGGTTGGGATCCTGGCCGCGGCCTCCATGCAGATCTCGGCTCTGGGGGGCAATCACCTGGCCAACCGGATCAGCGCCGCCGCCGCTCTGGCCGAAGCAACCATTGAAGAGCTGGCCCTGATCAACGCGCAAAAAATACCCAACCAGATCCCCTATAACGACCACCCATGGCTGGAGGCGAACTCCGACATCGCCGATCTGGCCGCGGCCGAAACCGCCAAGCTGGGTGATACGCCCAACGCCCTGGCGGAGCTGCTGGCCGCGGCCCATCAACCGGACCAGCAACCGGTCGATTTCACGATTTTCTGGAACGTGGTGGAGGATTACCCGCTGCCCGACAGCAAGACCATCCGGGTAACGGTCCTGCGCGACGATCTTGCAACCACCATCGCCAGACGAACGGACTTCGTCATGGACTTTATCATCATGAAACCGTTTTAGGTCGCCATGAAAACAACTTGCCAAAAAACGGGCGACCTCAGCCCACGCCGCGGCAACACCGAAGAGGGGTTCGTGCTGGTGGGGGCCCTGCTGATCATGCTGATCCTGGTGCTGATCGGGATCTCCGCCACCACCTCGACCAATCTGGAAATGCAGATCGCGGGCACCGAGCGGGCCCACGCCGAAGCCTTCACCCAGGCCGATGCCGGCCTGGAGATGGCCACCCTGCTCCTGGAAGAGAATATCGCCTGCGCCGGCTTCTCCGGCCCCGGCGACCGCTTGATCGGCCCGATCCGGGTTTTCGACGACGCCCGGGGTTTTTGGGAGAACCAAGCGGTGTCGCCCAATCCAGGCTGGAGCAACCCGCCTCCCCCAGCGGTGGGGTGGGGCTGGGTGCGGAACTTTCTCGATACCGACCCCGAGCAATGGGAGCCGACCGACTGGATCGACTGGGCCGGCTGGGCTGACTCGGCCGACTTCGTGATGGCGGATCTGCTCCCGGGTGACCCCTGGGACGACCCCCGGCGGGGCACCAGCGTCATGCTGGGAGGGGAAACCAGGCTGGCGGTGGGCGGGGCCATGCAGATGGCGGCGGGCTACGCCGGGGTGGGCAAGGGGGTGGCCGCCGGCGGCGGGGCCGCCCTGGTTTACGACCTCTACGTTCAGCAGCGGGGAGCACGGAACGCCGTAAAACTGCTGGAGGTAAGATGGCGGCACTCCATCGGCCAGGAAGGCAACTGCCGGGATGCCCAGCTTTAAAGGGCCTGCCAGGCCATACCATACTCGGCAAACCATACCCAAAAGAGAGAGGGTAAAAAGATGATCTCCAGGCAACGGACCATAAAGACGGCTTGTGCCATTTTTATTCTGACCCTGTTTGGCCTGCTGCCCAGCCTGGCGGCGGCTGGCTACTGCGACAGCACCAACCCCGACAAGGTGCCCCCCTTCCTCACCCCGGGGGTGGACCCCAACATGCTGCTGATCATCGACAACTCGGCCAGTATGTATGATCTGGCCTACATTGAAGACGCCAGCCTCTGCTATGACGACAGCTACGACCCCGCGGCCAGCTACGCCGGTTATTTCGAGGAAGAGGACTGGTACGCCTACGAAGGGGGCAAATTCGTCGGCAAAAGCGACCTTGAGGCAACCACCATCTGCGGCACCGCCACTCACCGTAAAACCACCGTTACCGGGGCAAACCATATCTGCCTGAAGGAAACCGGCGGAGTTTTCGACGCCCTGGTGACCAAGGGCAAATTCCTCAACTGGGCCGCCGTCTCCAAGCTGGATATCGAAAAACAGATTCTCACCGGCGGCAAATATGTCAGCATCGACTCCACCCTGCAGATGGAGTCCCGGGGCTGCCTGGAGCGCCGTTTTGTCCGCAAAACCAGCTTTACCACCGGCGGTTTCCTGACCCTGGCGGTTCGGCCTCCCACCCCCACCGAACAGATGGATGCAGCCGGCACCGCCACCCGGATCGAAATTTTTCCGGTGACCTCCGACGGCTACGACCACGAAGCCTGCCAGCTGGCCATTGATGAGATGCGCTCTGATGACCCCAAACTGGGAACGATTAAGGGCTATATCGATGAATGCATGGGTTACACCCCGGGTGGCGGCGGCGACGACCCGGAAAGGGCCGCCCGCTCCACCTTCAACCACTCGGTGCAGGATTGCTGGTATATCACCAAACAAGGACTGGACCAGTGGCTGCAAACCTCCACCGGCTCCATCAACCGGATCAAGAACGACTGCGAAAGCATTTACGAGAAAACTCCCATGTCACCCTGGGAGATAACCACCGACCACAGTGGCTATCTCTGCTTTGGCGATTACCGTGAGCCGCCGACGGCCCTCCTTTCGGTGCGCGGCTATGTGGGGCGCTGCTGGAGTACCGGCGACAGTGAAGAGACCCCTTTAGTCTGTGTTTACCGGCAATGCACCGATGAACCGGTATCGGGCGCCAACCCCAGGTGCAGCAACAATGACGGCGTCAATGACGGCTATGTCTACCAGTGCGGCGGCAACTATAATGTCCCCCAGGACAGTTGCAATAAGGAGTGGGAGCGAATTCTGGATTGTACCGGCGGCTTCGACCTGGGCTTTGTCGGCTGGCTGGGGGATCAGTGCGTCCAACAGGGCTTGCTTGATTTCTGTAACCTGATGAACATCCCGGAGGTGGTCGATCCCAGCGATCAGGTGACCGGCCCCGGTGATGCCACCGACGAGTTCTGGAACCTGCCGGCCATGATGGTGGACGCCGGGGTGCTGGAGCAGATGGGTGAGCCATTACTGGTGATGGCCGCCAAAATCGCCCAAAGCGAAGTACCAAGCGGCCTGCTCCAGGAGTTTGCCGCCGACCTGCGAATCGGAGCCATGACCTTCAACCGCGATGGGGCCAAAAGCGAATGTGAGCAGGCCGATCCCTATGTTACCTACCAGTGTGATGACCCCGGCATTCTCGACGGTGGCCGGGTGATCACCCCCCTCGGCAAGGGGGCAACCCACACTGATGATCTGGTGGACGCCATCAACGCCATTGTCGCCGACACCTGGACCCCGCTGGCCGAATCGATGTATAACGCCATCGGCTACTATCTCCAGGACGGATCGATGCGGCTGGCTCCCGGCGATTTCAGCACCGCCGAAGATCCCATCCTTGCCTGGTGCCAACGGAACAATATCCTGTTGATCACCGACGGGGCCCCCACCGCCGACCAGAATCCGGATGTGATCAGTTTTGCCGAATCCCTCAGCTACAACTTGGGCAGCGGTCTCTGTGGGGCCCTGGACGGCAGCACCTACCTGGACGATCTGGCCAGATACGGCCTTTACGGCCTCTCCGCCGATCCGCTGCTGGTCGATCCCGCCTATGCCACACCCGCCGAGATGGCCGACGGGGCAGGGCCGGATAAACGCCGGCCCATCAACACCTACGTGGTGGCGGCGGGCAAATTCCGCGACGAAGGTACGGACAAATGCAACCCCAACGTCCTGCTGGAAGATACCGCCCAAAGCGGCGGCACCACCCTCTTCCGGGCCGAAAACCTCAACGAACTGGAAGGCGCCCTGCGGGCGGCCTTTCTCAGTATCCGAGCCGGAGCGGCAGCGGGTTCGGCGGCCTCGGTTATTTCCGCCACCCGCTCCGGTGAAGGCGCGGTTTACCAGGCCATCTTCTGGCCGGAAAAATATGATTCCGCCGACCCCAGCAACAAAGTCACCTGGGTCGGTGAGGTCCAATCCCTGCTGGTTGACGCCCACGGACGGCTGTTCGAGGACACCAACGGCAATCGCAAGCTTGATCCCCCCTGTGATAATCTCGGCGAACCGGCGGGCTCTTGCGATCGCCAGATCACCGTTTTTTACGATCCCGGCACCGAAACATCCCGGGCCTGCTACGGAATCGTCAAGGATGGCGCCTGTATCGGCCCCGACGGCACCCCCGGAATGGTTGAGGACATTGCCGAGGTCAGCTATCTCTGGAGCGCCAAGGAGTGGCTGGAAAGCATCACCGACGGCGCCGTCACCACCAATCGTCCGGAAGCCCAATATTTGAACGAAAGCGCCACCTACCCGGCCAAACGTTACATCTTCACCTGGCACGACTCCGCCGGCGACGGCATCGTTCACGACAGTGAAGTTCTCGCCTTCGAGGCGAGCACGATCACCGGCAAGGGGGCGACCGTCTACCAGGACCTGGGGGTAAGCAGCGAAACCGAGGCCACGGAGGTGATTAACTGGATCAGGGGGCTGGACCAGAGCGGTTTGCGCCGCCGCCTCCATGACGGCAAAACCTGGCGGCTGGGAGACGTGGTTCATTCAACTCCCACCGTGGTTTCCCGACCCATGGAGGGTTTCCACATGCTGTATCGCGACTCCACCTACGCCGGTTTTGCCCGCCAGTACAACAACCGCCGCCACATGGTCTATTTCGGGGGTAATGACGGCATGCTGCACGCGGTCAACGGCGGCTTCTTCAACGGCGACCAGAACCGGTTCTGCCTGACGCCCAACTGCGAAGAGGATGAAGATGATTTCGCCCTGCCCCTGGGCGCCGAACTCTGGGCCTATGTGCCGTACAACCTCTGGCCCCACCTCAAGTGCCTGACCGAAGAGGAGTATGGCCACAAGTATTACGTGGACCTGGTGCCCCGGATTTTCGATGTACAAATTTTCGATCCCACCGACCCCAACTACCCCGAAGGCTGGGGCACCATCCTGGTGGGCGGCATGCGCTTCGGCGGCGAAAAGGTCAACCTCAACGGTAAAACTTTCGCTTCGGCCTACTTCGTTCTGGATATCACCAATCCGGAAGAGCCCCCCAGGCTGCTGGGGGAGATGACCTACACCGGCAGCGAGGCGGAGATGGGCTTCAGCACCTCGGTGCCCACCATGGTGCCCATGGTGGTTAAGGGGGACAATACCAATACCACCTCCGAATGGTACCTGGTCATCGGCAGCGGCCCCACCACCCTCAAGGGACAAAGCAACCAGGAAGGTCGAGTGGCGGTTGTCGACCTCAAGGCGCTGGTCAACGACGGGATCGCCTTCCGAATTCCCACGACCCCGCCATTGCCTGACCCGGCCCCCCAGATCGGCAGCTTCACCCTGACCGGCCATGATGATTCCTTTGTCTCCGACCTGGTCACCGTCGATTTCGGGCTCAATTACCTGGCCAACGTCGTCTACTTCGGCACGGTCAGCGGCGACTTTGACAATTGGGGGGGCAAGGTTTACCGGCTGGTCACCGACAAAAAGGGAGTCACCGGCGCACAGGAACCCTCCCTGCCCCACGAGTGGCCAGGCTTACTGGCAGGCAAGGGGCTGGATAATCCACTGCCCCTGATCGACGTCGGCCAACCGGTTACCGCCGCCCCGGCCATCTCCTGGGATTACCGCAACTACTGGGTCTACTTCGGTACCGGCCGCCTGTACAACCGCAATGATTACAATGACTATGACCTCTACACCTATTACGGAATCAAGGAACCCTGGGACTGCAACGACAACGATTTCAGCTGGGCAACGGTGGAAAACAAAGATCCCGGCATCAGCGTCGATCCCGGCCAACGGGGGCTGCTGCAGGTTGACCAGATCCGGGTGCTGGCGGATCAGCGGGCTGACCTGGCCGAACTTCAATGCCTGGACGGGATCGATAACTGTCTGCCCACCGGGGTAACGGTTTTCAGCGAGCTGCGGGATTATATCGCCGGCCAGGGCTGCGCCGCCGACGACCCCGCCGACCGGGGCACCGACGGCTGGTACCGGAAATTCCACCGGGCCGGCGAACGCAACCTGGGGCAGGCCACCCTGCTGGGCGGTCTGCTGACCTATTCCGCTTATCTTCCCAGCCTGGATATCTGCGCCGCCGAGGGAAGCTCCGACCTCTACGCCCTCTATTTCCAAACCGGCACCGCCTGGCACCGCCCGATCTTCAAGCGGGAACTGGTGGCGGGGGAAGAGGTTGAATACCAGCAACGGATCGGCCCCGGTCTGGCGGTCAGCCCCAGTCTCCACGTCGGTACCGACACCGGGGCCAAGGCCTTCCTCCAGACCAGTACCGGCGCCATTATCAGCCTGGAGCAACCGGAACTGCCCTTTTCCGATTACCGGACCGGGCGGGAGTGGTGGCGGGAGATCTACCGCAACCTTTTGCCATAAAAAAAGTGGTTAGTTGAGCCCAGCCCCACAGGGAACAGGATATCAGTTTGAGCCATCTCCATGACGCCAATCTCCTGGCCGACCTGCTCTACCGCCGCCGCCTGCTCAATAAGGAGCAGGCGCAAACCCTGCGGGAACGGGCCGAAGGGCAGCTCCAGGCTCTGCGCAAAGCCGGCGGCGGCCGGCGGCGGGCGGCGGCGGCCGGCAGCGACCGCCCGGACCTGCTCGACGCCCTGCTCGCCTTCCATTTCGTCACCGCCGGGGCCGCCGGGGAGACCCTGAGCGAGGAGCTGGTGATCCGGGCGGTGGCCGAGGAGGCCGGCCTCCCCTTCAAAAAACTCGATCCCCTGGAGCTGGACCTGGAGGTGGTCACCAAGACCATCCCCCGCAGTTTCGCGATCAAGCACCTGATCCTGCCGCTGGCCGTGAAGAACGGGGTGCTGGAGGTGGCGATCCACGATCCGGAGAACCGCACCGCCCTGGCCGAGATCGAGCGGGCCAACCAGATGAGGGTGCGGCCCCACCTGGCCACCCGCAGCGATATCCTCAGAATGCTGCAGGAGTTTTTCGGGTTTCAGACCTCCATCTCCGCCGCCGAGGACCACCTGGCCGGGCCCGGGGTCGATCTGGGCAACCTGGAACAGTATGTCCGGGTTTCCGGCTCCGAGGAGGCGGCCTCCACCGACCAGCATATCACCACGGCGGTGGATCATCTCTTCAACTATGCCTTCGAGCAGCGGGCCAGCGATATCCATATCGAACCGAAACGGAACACCAGCCTGGTGCGGCTGCGGATCGACGGCGCCCTGCACACCGTTTACAAGCTGCCCAAGGTGGTACACGCGGCGGTGATCTCCCGGATCAAATCCCTCTCCCGGCTCAATATCGCTGAAAAACGGCGGCCCCAGGATGGCCGGATCAAGATCGACCGGGGCGGCAAGGAGGCCGAGATCCGGGTCTCCACCATCCCGGTGGCCTTCGGCGAGAAGGCGGTGCTGCGGATCCTCGATCCCGATATTTTGTTCCAGAACCTCAAGGAGAGTGGCTTTTCCGACCGGGACTACCAGTGCTACCAGCAGTTGATCCACGCCCCCCACGGGATGATCCTGATCACCGGCCCCACCGGCAGCGGCAAATCCACCACCCTCTACTCCACCCTCAAGGAGATCTCCAACCCGGAGATCAATATCGTGACCATCGAGGATCCGGTGGAGATGGTTCATGAGGATTTCAATCAGATCGCGGTCCAGGCCCAGGTGGGAGTAACTTTTGCCTCGGTGCTGCGCAATATCCTGCGCCAGGACCCCGACGTGATCATGGTGGGTGAAATCCGGGATCATGACACCGCCACCAACGCCATCCAGGCCGCCCTCACCGGCCACCTGGTTTTCTCCACCCTCCATACCAACGACGCGGTCTCCTCCATCACCCGGCTGGTGGACCTGGGGATCCAGCCCTTTCTGGCCGTCTCCACCCTGCTGGGGATCATGGCCCAGCGCCTGGTCCGCCGGATCTGCCCCCATTGCGTAGAGAGCTATCCGGTGGCGCCGGCCGAGCTGCTGGCCCTGGGCCTGCCGCTGACTGAGGAGGATGGCGACGAGATCATCCTGCAGCGGGGCAAGGGCTGCCGAGCCTGCCGCAACACCGGCTACCTGGGGCGCTGCGGCATCTTCGAGGTGTTTGTGATCAGCGACGAGATCCGCCGCCTGATCGCCGCCCAGGCCTCGGAAGCGGAGATTCGGGCCCAGGCCCGCCGGGAGGGGATGATCTCCCTGCGGGAGGATGCCTGGAGCAAGGTGCGATCCGGCGTCACCACCCTGGACGAGGCGCTGCGGGTAACCATTTAACCCCCCGGCCGAACCGATTGCCAGCCACCGGCTTTCGTGGTATTCTCCGCCCCATGAAGAAGAAGGATCCCGGCGGCAAGGTCGTCTGCACCAATAAAAAGGCCTACCACGATTACACCATCGAACAGGTGTTGGAGGCCGGGATGGTGCTGAGCGGACCGGAGGTCAAGTCGCTGCGGGCCGGCAAGGCCAATCTCAAGGACGGCTACGCCCAGGTAAGGCAGGGTGAGGTTTTTTTGTACAACGTCCATATTTCGCCCTATGTCTTTGCCACCCACTACTCGCCGGACCCCCTGCGCCCCCGCAAACTGCTGCTTAATCGCAAGGAGATCAGCAAACTGATCGGCAAGGTCAAGGAGCAGGGCTGCACCCTGGTGCCGCTGAAGGTCTACTTCAACGAGAAGGGGAAGGCCAAGCTCTCCCTGGGGCTGGCCCGGGGCAAAAAGCATTATGACAAACGGGAAAGCCTGAAAAAACAGGAGGCGGACCGGGATATGGAGCGGGTCATGCGCCGCCGGCGGGATTGAGCCTGGAATAATCGCGGGAACTAATCGCTCCCGCGGGTGTCTTATAAACCAGTTGGTCAGATAAATTAAAAATCAAAGCAAAGGGGGCGAAACGGATTCGACGGGGATATATAAGCACAGGTTGCATGCCGAGGTTTCCATCCACCTCGTAAAACCGGTGGAACTAAATATAGTCGCAGACGACTATGCATACGCAGTAGCCGCCTAGAAAGCGAGCGCTGCCGTCCGGCTGAACAGCTCCCGCGGGTTCAGCAACGGGCGTCGACTAGCGGGATAGTCTTCCGGGAGGGCCTGTGGCCCGGCGGCGAATTTCAAGCAGGATAGTGGCGAATATTTCAGGTCCTGGGGGAATATCGGCACGATAAACAATAACACAGGGCTAAGCATGTAGACGCTTGCGGCGGAGTATTTCCGGACCCGGGTTCAACTCCCGGCGCCTCCACCATTTAGAAAAGACAAACCCGTCCACTAACCACGTCCGGTTGGTGGACGGGTTTTGTTTTTCTGCGTATTGTCAGCGACTTACGCCGATTTCAGGGTGTCGGCGCTGCCGCCCTGATCACTCCCTTTTCGGGAAACTTGTCACACCCCGTTTCTCTTTCGCCTCAAAATTCTCCGCATTCTTACTCCCATTCTCCGGACCTCGTCCGGTGTCCTGCATTTTTTTCTGCAACCGCTGCTCGGCGATCTCGTCGGCAAACTGGTTGATACTCTTCAAGATTCCGTCAAACAGGTCATTGATGTCCATGGTCGATCGCTCCTCGTTGTGGTTTATGCCCTTACTTACCGGAGAGACGGAGAAAGTGTCGGGCGTCGGGTGAAATTTTTTCGTGCTGGCCTTCTGAGGGTTACTTACCGGGTGGCGTTGGGATGTGTCGGAGAATTCTGAAATAACCGCCGACTTTCATCTTTCCACATGCGTTGTCACCTGCTATATTGAGGACCGTAATTGTACGTTGGGCAAAATACGTTCGCTTGCCGCCCGTGAATTGGTGGCGCACCAGGAATTGAGGCAAACCGATATGGCAAAGGCACCGGAAAATTTTGCGGAGACGGTCAAAGAGGTCCGCCAGCAACTGGGGCTGAGCCAGGAAGAGCTGGCTCACGAGCTGGGCGTGAGCTTTTCCACGATCAACCGCTGGGAAAACAGCAAGACGGTTCCCTTCAAACTGGCGCGAAGGCAATTCGAAGCTTTTTGTGAGCGGATGAAAAAACAAGGGAAGTTGGCCTGATGAATAAGAAACAACTTTCCGAGCGCGATATCTGCACGAAGTACATCACCCCTGCCCTGGAGAAGGCGGGCTGGGATGTCACGACCCAAATTCGTGAAGAGTTTCCTCTCACGAAGGGCCGCATCATCGTGCGTGGCAAGCTGCATACCCGGGCCAAGCACAAGCGTGCCGATTATGTCCTGTTTTACAAGCCGAACATCCCCATTGCCATTATCGAGGCCAAGGACAACAACCACACTGTTGGCGACGGCATGCAACAGGCGTTGGGTTACGCTGACATGCTGCAAGTGCCTTTTGTATTCAGCTCCAACGGCGACGGCTTTCTGTTCCACAATAAGATTGCCTTGGACGGCATTGTCGAACATGAACTTGCCCTCCACGAATTCCCCACTGCGGAAACTCTATGGCAATGGTGGGCGCAGCACCGTGGCCTGAACGATCAGCAGAATGCACTGGTCACGCAGGATTATTTCAGCGACGGCAGCGATAAAAGTCCGCGCTATTACCAACTGCTGGCCATCAACAAAACCATCGAGGCGATAGCGCGGGGCCAGAATCGTATTCTGCTGGTGATGGCTACCGGTACCGGCAAGACCTTCACCGCCTTCCAGATTATCTGGCGGCTGTGGAAGTCCAAGGCAAAGAAACGCATCCTGTTTCTTGCCGACCGCAACATCCTGGTCGACCAGACCATGACCAACGACTTCAAGCCGTTCGGTTCGGCCATGACCAAGATCCAGAAGCGGCAGGCCAACAAGTCCTACGAGATTTACCTTTCCCTCTATCAGGCCGTCACGGGCAACGAAGAAGAGAAAAACATCTACCGGCAGTTCAGTCCCGATTTTTTCGACCTCATCGTCATTGATGAATGCCATCGAGGCAGCGCGGCCGCCGATTCGGCCTGGCGTGAAATCCTCGAATACTTCACCTCCGCCACCCAGATCGGCCTTACCGCCACGCCCAAGGAGACCAAAGAAGTCTCCAACATCGACTACTTTGGCGACCCCATCTATACCTACAGCCTCCGGCAGGGCATCGACGACGGTTTCCTTGCCCCCTACAAGGTCGTGCGCATCGATCTCGACCGGGACTTGACCGGTTGGCGGCCCGACAAGGGCATGATCGACAAGTACGGCAACGAGATCGAAGACCGTATCTACAACCAGAAGGATTTCGACAAGACCCTGGTCCTTGAACAGCGCACCCGGCTGGTAGCAAAAAAGATCACCGAGTTCCTCAGACAGACCAACCGCTTCGACAAAGCCATCGTCTTCTGTGAAAACATTGACCATGCCGAACGCATGCGCCAGGCTCTGGTCAATGAAAACGCCGACCTGGTGGCACAGAACAGCAAATATGTCATGCGCATCACCGGCGACAACGAGGAAGGCAAGGCCGAGTTGGACAACTTCATCTTCCCGGAGAGCAAATATCCGGTTATTGCCACCACCTCCAAGCTGATGACCACCGGCATCGACGCCCAAACCTGCAAACTCATCGTGCTCGACCAGCGCATTCAGTCCATGACCGAGTTCAAGCAGATCATCGGGCGCGGCACCCGTATCAACGAAGATTACGGCAAGTACTACTTCACCATCATCGACTTCAAAAAGGCCACCGAGCTGTTTGCCGATCCTGATTTCGACGGCGACCCGGTGCAGATTTACGAACCCAGCGGGGATCAGTCACCGGTGCCGCCGGATGTTCCCGTTGATCCCGAAGTTGGCGGTGGCGTCACCTACCCGGAACCCGGAGAGGACCAGGGTTGGACCGGCGTCGCTGAACCCGGCCCAGGAGAGGAAGGCGGCATTCGCCGTTACGTAGTGGAGGGTGTCGAGGTCAGGGTCGCCGCCGAGCGCGTCCAGTATTTCGACGCCAACGGCAAGCTGATCACCGAATCCCTCAAGGATTACACCCGCAAGGCCCTGGCCAGGGAGTACGCCAGCCTCGACGATTTCCTCCGCCGCTGGAGCAGCACCGAGAAGAAGCAGGCCATCATCGACGAGCTGTCAGAACAGGGAGTGTTCTTCGATGCCCTTGCCGATGAGATCGGGCGGCAATCCGGCAAAGCCTTCGATCCCTTCGATCTGGTCTGCCATGTCGCCTGGGATATGCCGCCCCTCACCCGCAAGGAGCGGGCGGAACAGGTGAAGAAGCGCAACTACTTCACCCGCTACGGAGAGCAGGCCCGCCGAGTGCTGGAGGCCCTGCTCGATAAGTACGCCGATGAAGGCGTGGCCCATATCGAAGAGACGCAGATTCTCACCATTGCCCCCTTTACCGATTTCGGTACCCCGATGGAAATCATCCGCGTCTTTGGTGGGCTGGATCAGTATCAGCAGGCTGTCAACGACCTGGAACAGGCCCTCTATAGCGCCTGACAAAAAGAACTGGAGTAAAACTACTATGTCACTCACCACCCTGATCAAAGCCATTCAGGACATCATGCGCAAGGATGTCGGCGTCGATGGCGACGCTCAGCGCATCAGCCAGATGGTCTGGCTGATTTTCCTGAAGATCTTCGACGACAAGGAGCAAGAGTGGCAGCTCACCGTCCCAGACTACAAGTCGCCGCTGCCCAGCCGTTTCCGCTGGTCCAGCTGGGCCAAGAACCCCGAGGGGATGACCGGTGAGGAGCTGATCGACTTCGTCAACAACGACCTTTTCCCGGCGCTCAAGAAACTGGCCACCGCCGCCGGTGTTTCGCCCCATGGCAAGGTGGTCGGTTCGGTCTTCGAGGACGCCTACAACTACATGAAATCCGGCACCCTGCTGCGCCAGGTGATCAACACCATCGAAGAGGATGTGGACTTCAACAAATCCGGCGACCGTCACCTGTTCAACGACATATACGAAAAGATTCTTTCTGACCTGCAATCCGCCGGTAATGCGGGCGAATACTACACCCCCCGCGCCGTCACCCGGTTCATGGTCGACATGCTCGACCCGCAGCTCGGGCAATCCATTCTTGACCCAGCCTGCGGCACCGGCGGCTTTCTCACCTGCGCCATCGAGCATCTGAACAAGCAGGTCAAGACAGCCGACGACCGCAAGCGCCTGCAGGAGTCTATTCACGGCGTGGAGAAGAAACCCCTGCCGCACATGCTGGCCATGACCAACATGATGCTGCACGGCATCGACGTGCCCACCAACGTCCGCCACGACAACACCCTGAGTCGACCGCTCAAGGATTACTCCCCCCGCGATCGGGTGGATCTGATCATCACCAATCCGCCCTTCGGCGGCATGGAAGAAGACGGCATCGAGAACAACTTCCCGCGCAAGTACCAGACTCGCGAAACCGCCGACCTGTTCATGGCGCTGATCATGCACCTGCTTAAACACGACACCGGCAAGGCAGCCGTGGTGCTGCCCGACGGCTTTCTGTTCGGCGAGGGTACCAAGACCAACCTCAAGCGCGAGTTGCTTACGGAGTTCAACCTGCACACCATCGTGCGTCTGCCCAAGGGCGTGTTCAGCCCCTACACCAGCATCGCCACCAACATCCTCTTTTTCGAGAAGGGCGGGCCGACCAAAGAGGTCTGGTTCTTCGCGCACCCGTATCCCGAGGGCTACAAGTCCTACTCCCGCTCCAAGCCCCTGACCATCGCTGAGTTCGATCTCGAAAAGGCCTGGTGGGGCGGAGCCGAGCGCAAGGGGCGCAAGGTCACCGAGCAGGCCTGGAAGGTCTCGGCCAAGGAGCTAATCGCACGCAACTACAACCTGGACTGCAAGAACCCCCACGAGGTGGAGGTCAACCACCGCGATCCGGAAGAGTTGATGGCCGAGTATCAGCAGATCGTCCACCAGCTCGATGCGGCGCAGGCAGCCTTGAAGGCCGAGTTGATGGCCTGCCTGGGGGGTAAGGCATGAGCAGGAAAGACTCGAATCTGCCGACTCGACAGGATGAACAGTCCGAAATCCTGCTCTATCAGACCGAAGACGGCCGCATCCGACTCGAAACCCGGCTGCAGGACGAAACGGTTTGGCTTACCCAGGATCAGATGTCTACGCTTTTCGACAAGGCCAAGTCCACGATTAACGAGCACATCAAGAACATCTTTACCGAGGGCGAGCTGATCCCCGAGAAGGTGATGAGAAAAATCGGAATTTCCGAATTTTCCACCAAGCCGACCAATTTCTACAACCTGGACGTGATTATTTCCGTTGGTTACCGCGTCAAGTCCCTGCGCGGCACGCAGTTTCGCATCTGGGCCACCCAGCGGCTCCGGGAGTACATCGTCAAGGGCTTCGCCATGGACGATGAACGCCTCAAGAAGGCGGGCGGCGGCAGCTATTTCGACGAGCTGCTGGCCCGCATCCGCGACATTCGCTCCTCGGAAAAGGTTTTCTGGCGCAAGGTGCTGGATATCTACGCCACCAGCATCGACTACGACCCGAAATCCGACGTCTCCCGCGAGTTTTTCAAAATCATCCAGAACAAGATGCACTGGGCCGCCCACGGACAGACCGCCGCCGAGGTTATCTACAGCCGGGTCGATGCCACCCAACCCAACATAGGTATGACCAACTGGGTGGGCTCGCGCATCAGTAAGAATGAGACCGAGATCGCCAAGAACTACCTGACTGCCGAAGAACTGGATCTGCTTAACCGCATCGTCACTCTCTATCTCGATTTCGCCGAGCTGCAGGCCATTCAGCGCAAGGCCATGACCATGCGCGACTGGATCGGCAAGCTCGATGACTTCCTTAAGCTCTCAGGCCGCGACATCCTCACCCATGCCGGAAAGATCAGCCACGACAAGGCATTGCGCAAGGCCCATGAGGAATTTGAAAAATTCCATGTCCGGCAACTGGAAGAGCCGACCGAGGTGGAGAAACACTTTGTCGAGGCGGAGGCCGAACTGAAGAAAATCGAAGCGACGCGCAAGAAGGAGGACAAGAAATGACAGAGGCCATTCGCAACCTTCTGGAAGAGTATTTCGATACTGCCTTTGCAGCTCCTGACGGTATCGCCAAACTGCGCGAGCTGATTTTGACTCTGGCCATGCAGGGTAAGCTGGTTGCCCAGGACCCGAAGGATCCGTCTGCCTCGGAACTACTGAAAGAGATCGAGGCCGAAAAACAGCGGCTGGTGAAGGCGGGCAAAATCAAGAAGCCCAAACCCCTGCCGCCCATCAAACCGGAGGAAGTGCCCTATCAACTGCCTCAGGGGTGGGCGTGGGTGAGGCTACCAGAATGTTATTTCGGGATAGGTAACAAATCGAATCAAATCCAGACTAAGGATTATCGAGAGAGTGGGCAGTTCCCCGTTGTTGACCAAGGGAAAAACTTCATTACTGGCTACAATGACGATGGGTCAAAGTTGCTCCACATTGATCGTCCTGTCATTGTATTCGGTGATCACACAAAAAATATTAAATTCATAGACTTTGATTTCATCATCGGAGCTGATGGAGTAAAAGTCCTTTGCCCATTCAAAGCTGTATTAACCAAGTTTCTCTACCGTCTTATTCAATCATTTGATCTAACAGATCGGGGATATGCCCGGCATTTCAAAGTGCTGAATGAAAAATTTGCACCGCTCCCCCCCCTCCCCGAACAACATCGCATCGTTACCCGCATAGATCAGTTGATGGCCCGCTGCGATGAGCTGGAAAAACTGCGCGCAGCCGCCACTGCTCAACAAACAGAACTGCTCAACTTCGTGATGGCTCAGGTATAGGGAGATGCCATGCGTCTGACATCGCTCTATATCGGCCAATACAAGAACCTTCGGGACTTTTCCCTGAGCTTCGACGGCAGCAGCTTTATCGATGTCTTTGTCGGCAAGAACGGCACCGGTAAATCCAACCTGTTCGAGGCGCTTATCGAAATATTCCGTCATATCGTCGAGTTCGATCGTGACAAGGCTGCCTGTGAATTCAATTACCGCATCGGCTTCGAGATCGACGGTAAGGCCACCGAGCTCGGCTGGAACTCCGGAAAGCTGACCATAGGCGGCAAGGAACGAAAAACCATCGGCAAGACGCCGCTGCCGGACAATGTGCTGATCTACTACTCCGGCCACAACGACACGGTGGCAAAGCTGGTCGAGCAGTATGAAAAGGCCTTCCGCAAACGCATCAAGCACGCCGATTTTGACGCGGCGCGGTATTTCATCGGCATCGGCCCGGACTACAAGGAGCTGTTGCTGGCCGTGCTGCTGATGCAGGCCGACACCTGCAAGGCGCGGCAATTTATCTGCCAGAAGCTCGGCATTGAAACTGTGGCCTTAGAAGCGAAGGTGGTGCTGGCACGTCCCGCCTACGCCGCCGATTCCCGTTTTGATATCGAATTCAACGACGAAACCGACCGCTACTGGCAGCCGGAGGGGATCACCCAAACCTTTCTCGACCGACTCCATGGCTGCATCAACACCGCCACCGGCAGCCCGGTGCGCTCAGAGGGTTATTTCTCCGAACCAGCTCGTTACATCCTCTATTTCGATATCGCCAAAATTCGGCAGGAATTCGCCGACCTAACCCCCCAGGAGCTGTTTCGCCAGCTCGACAACCTGAAGACCCTGGGGATGCTGGCCGAGATCACCATCCCCCTGCAACTGGCCGGCGGCGTGGATGCCACCATCGCCCACTTCAGCGACGGCCAGTTCCAGTCGGTGTATATCTACTCCATCGTCGAGCTGTTCAAGGACCGCAACTGCATCACCCTGCTCGACGAGCCCGACTCCTTCCTCCACCCGGAATGGCAGTTCGACTTCCTCAAACAGGTCTTCGAAATCACCGACACCACCGCCAAAAACAACCATGTGCTGATGAGCAGCCATAGCGCGTCGACCATTACAAATGCCAATGAGAGCGTCATCAACCTGTTTGAATTTGACGGCTCTACTGTTGTCTCAAAGAAGGTCAGGAAAGCTGATGTCATTAAGTCGCTCTCTGCAGGGTTAATTTCATTTTCCGAGAGTGAAGCTCGGTTAAACATTCATCACGTTCTCAAGAATACTACCGGAGCCGTCTTGTTTACTGAGGGGATCACCGATGAGATGATTCTTGAAACTGCGTGGTCGAAACTTTTTCCGACCGAGGAACGCAATTTTGAGATACAGAATGCGTTCAGTTGTGGATTCCTTCGCAACCTTATTAAAGACAATACGCTTTACCAAAATCACCCAGGACGAACCTTTTTCTCTGTTTTTGACTTTGATGAGGCATACAACGACTGGAACCAACTTGGACAAAATGTGCAAACCGATCCATGTCAGTGTTTGGTGAAAAAACACAATGCTTATGAAAGTTACGCGATGCTTTTACCCGTGCCCGCCAACGGGCAAATTCGCAATCAGGTAATCAACCCACATACCGGCGGTAATTATGGCAATAAGTCATTACTGACCATCGAGTTGTTGTTCCATGGCGTACCAGGTTTAGATCAATACTTTGTTGTCGATACCGATCGGACAGATGGCTTTATAAAATTTGTCAGCGATGGCCAGAAAGTAGCATTCGCCAAAGATGTTGTGCCAACCCTGGCCCCGGCCTGCTTCGAAGTCTTCCGACCCATGTTCGAGTTCATCAAGACGAAATGTCCGGCTGGTGCGGAAGGAGAGGAGGTTGCGCCATGAGCAAGCCCTCCACCTACCAGCCGCCCTACACCATCACCCCGGAGATCCTGAACCGGGTCGCCGCGATCAGCGAGGCCATCGGGCGGCTGAGCGTGCTCACCGATCAGGCCAGATCCTTGCGGCTGCGGCGCATCAACCGCATCCGCACCATTCACGGCTCGCTGGCCATCGAAGGCAACACCCTGAGCGAAGCGCAGATCACCGCGATTCTGGAGGGCAAACGGGTGATCGCCCCGCCCCGCGAGGTGCAGGAGGTGAAGAACGCCCTGGCCGCCTACGACCGGTTCCACACCTGGAAGCCAGATGCGGAAAAGGACTTGCTGGAGGCGCACCGGATCCTGATGTCCGGCCTGATCGACGAGGCAGGGCTGTATCGGCACGGCGGTGTGGGGGTGATGGCGGGCCAGCAGGTAATCCACATGGCCCCGCCCGCCGACCGGGTGCCGCAACTGATGGGTGACCTCTTTGGCTGGCTGGCCGCCACCGACGCCCATCCGCTCATCGCCAGTTCGGTCTTTCACTACGAGTTCGAATTCATCCACCCCTTCGCCGACGGCAACGGCCGCATGGGGCGGCTGTGGCAGAGCCTGATTCTGGCCCGCTGGAATCCTCTGTTCGCCGACATCCCGGTGGAAAGCCTGATCTTCGAGCACCAGGCCGAGTACTACCAGGCTATTCAGGAAAGCACCCAAAAGACCGATTCCGCGCCGTTTATCGCCTTCATGCTGTGGATGATCCTGGATACGGTGACCAGTTCGACCCCGGAAGTCGCACCGGAAGTCACCCCGGAAGTTCGACTGCTCTCAGCTCTTGCCGGAGAGATGACCCGGCAACAGCTCAAAGAGGCGCTCGGGTTGAAAGACGATGAACATTTCCGCAAGGCCTACCTGCTCCCGGCTCTGGATGCCGGACTGATTGAAATGACTATCCCCGACAAGCCGCGCAGCAGCAAACAGAAATACCGCCTGACCGACAAGGGCCGCCAGGTGATGGCCCAGCACGGTGGTGGATAACTCGCGACAAAATGTCGGTGATGGTGAAAACCGGGTGGTAACGCAGCTATTCGAATTTTTCGAATAGCTGGTAAAGACGGCTTCGGTATGGCAACTGTTAAGCAATGCTTATGAGATGGGGTCGACTAAGTAATCGATCAAGTAGATTTTCGCTCCACCTCTCTGCCAGACTTGGTCTTGAACAGTAGAAGATCTCCGGCGTCACCCGGTGCTGCTCGACCGCCGCGACCGCGACGAGCCAATCGACCACCGAGCTTTTGCGCACCCGGTGGCCGAGTTTGGAACTGGTTTTAGGGGCCATGGTTCAGTTTACTCTCCACCCAGGTTTTCACGCGTCAAAATCGCGTTAAGCGCCAGATTGATATAGTAGTTTGAGCGGCCGATTTTCCGTTTCTCAAGGAAACCTCCCCCGGTCAGGGCGTTGAGGTACTTGGTGGCGGTCAGCCGGGAGACCTTCAAATCGCGTTCGATGAATTCGATCTTGGTGTATGGGTGGGTAAAGAGGTTATTGATGAGGTCCTGGCTGTAAAACTTGTACTGACTGCGGATGCGGTGCTTGGCGTCCAGCAGGGCGGCCTTGATGGCGTGGATGGTGACGATGGTTTCCCCGGCGGTTTGCTCCACAGCGGTCAGCATGTAGGCGACCCATTCCTCCCAGGCGTCCCGGTCGCGCACTGCTTGCAGCAGGCGGTAGTAGTCGGTTTTGGTTCGGACGATATGGCGGCTGAGGTAGAGCACCGGGATGTCCAGTAGCCCTTCCTTCACCAGATAGAGGACATTGACGATTCGGCCGGTACGGCCATTGCCGTCATAAAACGGATGGATGCTTTCGAACTGATGATGGATCAGGGCCATTTTGATGAGCGGGTCGGCGTCAAAAGTTGCCGGATCGTTGATGAACCGCTCAAGGTCGCGCATCAGGGCCACGATGGTGGCGTGATCCTGGGGCGGGGTATAAACGGTGTCGCCGGCCCCGTTTTTCAGTGCGGTTCCGGGCAGCCTGCGCATCCCGGCGCTGTTTTGTTCCAGCTCCGCCTGGATCGCCTCGATATGATTAAGGGTAATGATGCCGTTCTGCCGCACGGCCTCAAAGCCGACCCGCAGGGCCTGCCGATAGCGCAAAACCTCCTTGGTTGCCGGATTGGCAGGGCCTTCGGGAAAGGCATCGTCTTTGAACAGCTCGGCGTGGGTAGTGACAATGTTTTCGATGGCGGAACTGTCTTTGGCCTCCTGCATGCCCAGGGCATTGATGAGTATACCCTGATTGGGGATGGAAGCGGCCACTCCCTTGAGTTAGGCAAGTTTGCGGCTGGCGGCAGCCATTTTTTTTAAGATGGCGGCCGTCTCGAAACGACCAGGCGGCAGGTGGTGTAAAGGCGGAATTTCAATCATGGCCATACCTTGTCATATCGAAAAAACATGTATAGAGAAATCGGTTTTTGTATGCATGTTGTCTGCCTCATGTATAGAACATGGCCGGATAATATGTTCAACGGGTTTCATCGTCCGACGATTCCGCTCCCGCCTCGCTGATTCCTTTGTTAAGCTTCGCTGTCCCTTCGATCATCCGGTTAAACTCCGCCGCTACCCTGGCCTCGAAGTCGTGCGGTAGGCTGAAAATGATGGGCATGAAAACTCTGATTATTCATTGACCTGCATCGGGGTTCGGGGTACTTGATGAGTTTTCACAGCATTGATCCCGGAAACGGCACTAATCCCTTCTTTTGCAAAAGAGCGAGCCGGTCAAAATGAAAAAAAGCCAGAAAACCACGCCGCTGCGGCCGGAGCGCGGCTGCGGACGAACAAAAGCCGGCCGCGCTGCCCTCCCAAAGGTTCAGCCCACGCCCGAACCGGCCGGATCGGCCGGTAATGCGCGGCGGGACCCCTTCCTCCTGGACGGCGAAGAGCTGCGGCGGCTCTGCGACGAGCAGCAGTTCCGCCTGGGGCTGGCCGCCTTCAAGGAACACCGGGTGCTCGAGGTCGATTGCGCGGACGATACCCTGCTTGCCACCGTCGAGGACGACGCAAGCGGCGGGCCGCTTGCGGTGCGGATCGTCTACGCGAACGGGCGGTTGTCCTTTGCCTGCGACTGCGCCCCGTCGGACGGCAGCCCGGTCTGCCGCCACCAGGTGGCGGCCCTCCAGGCCCACGCCGACCGCCGGCAGACCGACCGCACCCTGCTCGGGGCCGCCGACATTGCCATTGCCGAGCGCACCAAGCGGGGCCTGGCCGAAGTGGAGGTGCAGCCGGCGAGCGGCGAGCCCTGGTTTGGCTCCTGGCTTGCCTCGTCGGTCGCCGCCGCCACCCATTTTCCCCAGAACCACCGGGTGACCATCCGCAGCCTCAAGCGCCGGGCCAACTTCTGTTCCTGTCCCGATTTCGCCAACAACCGGCTCGGCACCTGCAAGCACATCGAGGCGGTGCTGCACCGGGTCCGCAAGCACCCGGAGTACGAAAAATTCAAGGACCAGGCGGCCCCCTTTTCTTACGTCCATCTGGCCTGGGACGTGGCCGAGGCGCCCCGCCTCCGCCTGCACCGAGCGCCGGAGGTGCGGCCCGAGCTGGCGGCCGTCTGCGACCGCTATTTCGATGCGGCCGGCTTTTTCAGCGGCCGGCTGCCCGATGATTTTTTCCGTTTCGTCGAGCTGGTCGAAGAGCGCTCCGACCTGCATCTCGGCGAGGATGCCGTCGATTTCGCCAACCATCTGGCGGCCGCCGCCGCCCGGCAGTTGCGGGCCGAGGCCATCGGCCGCGAGATCCGCGCCTCCGGCGGCCAGCTGCCCGGCGTGCGAGCCCGGCTATATCCCTACCAGGTGGAGGGGGCGGCCTTCCTGGCCGGCCGCGGCCGGGCGCTGCTGGCCGACGACATGGGCCTCGGCAAGACCCTGCAGGCGATCGCCGCCGCGGCCTGGCTGCGGGAGCGGGATGGACTGGAGACCGTGCTCGTGATCTGTCCGGCTTCCCTCAAGCAGCAGTGGGCCCGGGAGATTGAACGGTTCACCGGCCTGCCGGTCCAGCTCATCGAGGGGCCGCCGCCGGAACGCGGCGCCCAGTACCGGCGGCGGGCCGCCTTCTCCATCGTCAACTACGAACTGGTGCTGCGCGATCTGGCGGTGATCAACGACACCATGCGGCCGGATCTCGTCATTCTCGACGAGGCCCAGCGCCTCAAGAACTGGCGCACCAAGATCGCCTCGGCGGTGAAGCTTGTCGGCAGCCGCCACGCCTTCGTGCTCACCGGCACGCCGCTTGAGAACCGGCTGGAGGATCTTTACAGCCTGATGCAGGTGGTGGACCCCGGGGTTCTCGGGCCGCTCTGGCGCTACCTGGTCGATTTCCACGTCACCGATGCCCGCGGCAAGGTGCTCGGCTACCGCAACCTGTCGGTGCTCCGCCGGCGGCTGGCACCGGTCATGCTGCGCCGCGACCGGCGCCTGGTGCGCGACCAGTTGCCGGAACGCATCGTCCAGCAACTTGACGTGGCGCTGACCGCCCGCCAGCGCGACCTGCACGACGAGGGACTGGCCAGGGCCGGCCGCCTCGCCCGGATCGCCCGTAAGCGGCCGCTCACCCCCACCGAACGGAACCGGCTGCTCGCCGCCCTGCAGCAGGCGCGCATGGCCTGCAACGCCGCCGGACTGGTCGACAAGGAGACCAAGGGTTCGCCGAAACTCGACGAGCTGACCGCCCTGCTTGACGAGCTCTGCCTGCAGTCCGGGCTCAAGGCGGTGGTCTTTTCCCAGTGGGAACAGATGACCCGCCTGGTGGAGGATCGGCTGCGCAAGATGGGTCTCGGCTACGTACGGCTGCACGGCGGCGTACCCACCGCCCGGCGGGGTGCCCTCATGGACCGCTTCCGCGACGACGACGCGGTGCAGGTCTTCATCTCCACCGATGCCGGCGGCGTCGGCCTCAACCTGCAGGCGGCCTCGGTACTGGTCAATCTCGACGTACCCTGGAACCCGGCGGTGCTCGAGCAGCGCAACGCCCGGGTGCACCGCCTCGGCCAGACCCGCACCGTGCAGATCATCACCATGGTGGCGGCCGATTCCTACGAGGAACAGGTTCTCGCCCTGGTGCGCGGCAAGCAGCAGCTGTTCGACCACGTGGTGGGCGAGGAGGCATCCGAGGATGTGGTCGGGGTGTCGAAGAAGCTCCTCGACACCCTGATCGACAACCTGGCCGAGCCGGAGCAGCCGGCCGACGACAAGGAAGCGGCGGTCGGCGAGGAGACGGAAGACCAGACCGCAACCGAGCCGGCCGGTGCCGCCGAAAAGACGGCGGCACCGGCGGCGACCGGCATCGAAGCGGCGATCAGCCGCGTTATCGAGGAGCTGCAGCAAACCTTCGGCGCCCGACTCGAGCGAATCTACGGCGCCGGCGGCGGGCTGGTGGCGGTCATCGACCGGGTGGAGCCCGACGACGACCGGCTGGCAGCCCGGCTGTCGGCAACGGTGGCGGTGGCACTCCTCGACCGGTTGGCGGTCCAGGGACTCGCCCGGCTGGGGGCCGCCTCGCCGCTTGCCGCGGCCCCTTCCTATTACGACGCGACCCCCGAGCCCACCGGCAGCGGCCGCTCGCTGCTCGCCCTCCGGGCGGCGGAAAAGCTGCGAGCCGCCCGGCTGCTCCTCGACCAGCAGCTTACGGAAAGCGCGGCGGAACTGCTGCTCGCCGCCCTGCTCGCCGCCGCCGCCGACCGGGCCGGCCGCGCTATCCCGATCGAACCGCGGGAGGTCGGAGTCTGGGTTTACGGCGAGGCTCTGCCCCGAGGAGTGCTCAGCCAGGAGGAGGGAACGCTCCTGATGCGGGCCGCAAGCTTCGCCCAGAGCGGCGCGGTGCCGCCGGAACTGGTCCACGGCCTCGCCGCCGAGGTCGAGGCCTTTGTCGGAGCGTGAGGGCGGCCGGATCGTGGGTCTCGACTTCGCCACCCTGGAACTGCTCCGCCGGAACCACCCGGCCTGGCGGTTGCTGTGCGCCCAGCACGCGCCGCTGGTGGCCGGGTTTCTGCACCGGGTATTTATTGTGCCCAATGTGCGGAATCTACCGCAGGCCGATCTGGTCGAAGCACTGGAAGACGAACTCTTTGCCCTGCGCGAGCAGCTTGGAGCCGAGGCCTTTCCGGGAACCGCGCACAGCTATCTCAACGACTGGGCCGAAAACGACAAGGGATGGCTGCGGAAATTCTATCCGGCCGGCACGGATGAACCACACTTTGACCTGACCCCGGCGACGGAAAAGGCCCTGGCCTGGCTGGAGGGTTTGACCGCACGAGCCTTTGTCGGCACGGAATCCCGTCTCCTCACCCTGTTTGCGCTGCTGCGGCAGATGGAAGAGGGAAGCCAGACCGATCCGCAGGTGCGGATCGCCGAACTGCAAAAACGCCGCAGCGATATCGACGCCGAAATCGCCCGCATTCTGGCGGGCGATATTCCGCTGCTGGACGATACGGCGCTGAAGGACCGTTTCCAGCAGTTTCTGCAACTGGCGCGGGAACTGCTGGCCGACTTTCGCGAGGTGGAGCAAAATTTCCGCACCCTCGACCGGCGGGTGCGCGAACGCGTTGCCCTGTGGGAGGGGGCCAAGGGGGCGCTGCTCGAAGAGATCATGGGCGAGCGGGACGCCATCGCCGATTCGGACCAGGGAAAAAGCTTCCGGGCCTTCTGGGATTTCCTGATGTCCCAGTCCCGGCAGGAAGAGTTAAGCCGCTTGCTCCAGCAGGTGTTGTCCCTGCCGCCGATTGCCGCCATGCACCCTGAAACCCGGCTGCAGCGGGTACACTACGACTGGCTGGAGGCGGGAGAACACACCCAGCGCACGGTGGCCAGGCTTTCCGAGCAACTGCGCCGCTTTCTCGACGACCAGGCCTGGCTGGAGAACCGGCGCATCATGGAGATCCTGCACGGCATCGAAAACCATGCCCTGGCGCTGCACGAAGATTTCCCCCCGGGAGATTTCATGCCCCTGGCCGAGACTGCGGCCAACGTCGAGCTCCCCCTGGAGCGGCCTCTTTACCGGCCGCCGTTCAAGCCGCTCCTGACCGGGATGGCACCGGATGAAGGGGATGCGGAGGTGGATACGGCGGCGCTCTACGCGCAGATCGTGGTTGACCGGGCCGAGTTGCGTAAAAATATCCGCCAGGAGCTGCAAAACCGCAGCCAGATCAGCCTTGCCGAGGTGGTTTTGCGCCACCCGCTGCGTCAGGGGCTGGCCGAACTGGTTACCTACCTGCAACTGGCCGGAGCCTGGCCCAGCACGGCCGTGGATGAAGAGGCGCGGGAACAGGTAAGCTGGCAGTCCGACACCGGCCGCATCCGCCAGGCGACTCTACCGCGCATTATCTTGCTGAGGGACTGAAAGGAACCGATGATGGAGCACGCAGATATCAACGATTCCGGCCATTTGGCCAATCCGGCCCATGAGCTGTCGGCAGTGGTGGTTCCCCTGTTAAAGGGGGTGATTTATCAGGACGAAAATCCGGGATTGTGGGGCTCGCTGCTGAAGCTGCAGGCGAGTGTCCGGGACTACGTGGCGGTACTCGGCCTGGAGCTGATGCTCGACGAGGCGGAAGGATACGCTTTTCTACGCGCCCGGCCGGAAAAGGATGACGACGGCGCAGCGACCATCCCGCGTCTGGTTGCCCGGCGGCAGCTCTCCTATCCGGTCAGTCTGCTGCTCGCGCTTTTACGCAAAAAGCTGGCCGAGTTTGATGCCGGCGGCGGCGACACCCGCCTGATCCTTTCCCGGGATGAGGTGGTGGAGTTGATCCGGATTTTTCTCCCGCCCGGCAGTAACGAGGTCAAACTGATCGATCAGGTCGATGCCACCCTGAACAGGATCGCCGAACTGGGTTTTGTGCGCCGCCTGCGGGGACAAGGGCAGATGATCGAAGTGCGGCGGATTATCAAGGCGTTTGTCGATGCACAATGGCTGGCCGACTTTGATGAGCGGCTGGCGGAATATCGGCGGCAGCTTGCCGGGGCCGTGGAAGGGGGCGAAGGTGGCTGAGCCGCTGTTTCTGGGATTTATCGCCGATGACCGGCTGGCCGGCTTTCGCCTGCAACGGCTTGAGGTCTTCAACTGGGGCACTTTCGACGGCCGGGTCTGGACACTGCGCCTGGGTGGAAAAAACAGCCTCCTCACCGGTGATATCGGTTCCGGAAAATCGACCCTGGTCGACGCCGTCACCACCCTGCTGGTGCCGAGCCATCGGGTGGCCTACAACAAGGCGGCCGGAGCCGACAGCCGCGAACGGTCGCTTAAGTCCTATGTGCTCGGCTATTATAAATCGGAGCGCCAGGAGACCCTGGGCAGCGCCAAGCCGGTCGCCCTGCGCGATTTCAACAGCTATTCGGTGATTCTCGGCGTTTTCTACAATGCCGGGTATAACAAAACGGTCACCCTGGCGCAGGTCTTCTGGATGAAAGATGCGAACGCGCAGCCGGCCCGCCTGTACGCGGCCTGCGAACGCGATCTTTCCATAGCGGCTGATTTTTCCGGATTCGGCCGCGAGATTAGCGGCCTGCGCAAACGGTTGCGCGCCCGCGGCGTCGAACTGTTCGACAACTTTCCGCCCTACGGTTCCTGGTTCCGTCGCCGCTTCGGCATTGACAACGAGCAGGCGCTGGAGCTGTTCCATCAAACCGTCTCCCTCAAATCGGTGGGGAACCTGACCGACTTCGTGCGCAGCCACATGCTGGAGCCCTTCGAGGTCGCGCCCCGCATCTCCGCCCTGATCGGCCACTTCGAGGATCTCAACCGGGCCCACGAAGCGGTTCTCAAGGCCAAACGGCAGGTGGAGGCGCTTACGCCCCTGGTGGCCGATTGTGACCACCACCAGGAACTGGCGCAAGCGGCGGAAAATCTGCGGGCCTGCCGCACGGCCCTGCGCCCCTGGTTCGCCGCCCTGAAGCTCGACCTGCTCACGAAACGTCTCGGCTCGCTGGCCGAGGAGTTGAACCGGCACCGCCTGGCCGGTGAGGGGCTGGAGGAACAGCGGCGCGCCCAGCAGGAAGAGGAGCGGCGGCTGCGCCGCGCCATCGCGGAAAACGGCGGCGACCGAATCGAGAACCTCGGCGCCGAAATACGCCGGAAACAGGAGGAGCTGGAACGCCGCAAGCGGAAAGCCGCCCGCTACGAGGAGCTGGTGCGGGTACTGGGAGAAGATCCCGCCGCGACCCCGGAAGAATTTCTGCGCCAGCGGGCTGAAACCGCCACCTGGCGTGAAACGGCCGCCGAAGCTGAAGCGCAGGCTCAGAATGATCGCACCCGGGCGGAAGTTGCCTTTGCCCAGGGGCGGCAGGAATACGATCAACTGCAAATTGAAATCACGGGATTGAAGGCCCGGGTCAGTAATATCGACCAAAAGCAGATCACCATGCGGCGTTCGCTGTGCCAGGCGCTGAATCTGGCCGAAGAAGAGCTGCCGTTTGCCGGTGAGCTGCTGCGGGTTCGTGAGGACCAGCGCGACTGGGAAGGAGCCATTGAGCGGCTGCTGCGCGGCTTCGGTCTGTCCCTGCTGGTGCCGGATCGTTATTACCCGGGGGTGGCCGAATGGGTTGACTGCACCCACTTGCGGGGGAGGCTGGTCTATTTCCGGGTGCGGGAGGGGGGCCGCCAGGATTTGCCGGCGCTCCATCCCGAATCCCTGGCGCGCAAGCTGCAAGTCAAATCCGACTCCCCCTTTTACGACTGGCTCGAACGCGAGATTGCGCACCGCTTTAATCTGGCCTGTTGTCTGTCTCAGGAGCAGTTTCGCCGCGAGACCCGAGCCCTCACCCGCGCCGGGCAGATCAAGGCCCCGGGAGAGCGGCATGAAAAGGATGATCGGCATCGCCTCGATGATCGCGGCCGCTATGTGCTGGGTTGGAGCAACACCGAAAAAATCGCGGCCCTGGAAGCGCGGGCCGGACAGCAGGAGACGCATCTTGCCGGACTCGGCGACCGCATCAGCGCTCTGCTGGAGGAACAGTCGGCCCTCAAGGAGCGGCTCTCGCTCCTTTCGAAGCTGGACGAATACTCCGATTTCCGCGACCTGGACTGGAAGCCGGTGGCGGTGATCATCGAGAGGCTCGCGGCGGAGAAACGCGATCTGGAGGCCGCTTCCGATCTGCTCAAAACCCTCACGGCGCAATTGGCCGCGCTGGAAGAGGAGTTGAAAGCGACGGAAGAACGGCTTAAGGAACGAAATGACAAACGAGCCAAAACCGAGCAGAAAATCAGTGACGCGCAGGCATTGCACCAGCAGACGCAAGCCCTGCTGGCGGCAGCGGCCGCGGATTCCACCCGGCGGTTTACAACCCTGGAAGCGATGCGTGAGGAGGCCCTCGGCAGCCAGTTGCTGACGGTGGAATCCTGTGACAATCGTGAGCGTGACATGCGCGACTGGCTGACGGGTAAAATTGATGCTGAAGACAAAAAACTGGCCAGGCTGAGCGAAAAAATCATCAAGGCGATGGCCGAGTATAAAAAGGACTGGCCATTGGAGACCCGGGACGCGGATGTCAATCTGGCTGCCGGTCCCGAATACCGGGCGATGCTGGATCGGCTCCGGGCCGACGACCTGCCCCGTTTTGAAGGGCGTTTCAAGGAACTGCTCAATGAGAACACCATCCGGGAGGTGGCGAATTTCCAATCCCAACTGGCCCGCGAACGGGAAAAGATCAAAGAGCGCATTGCCCGGATCAACGAATCGCTCACCCGGATCGACTACAACCCCGGCCGCTACATCAGTCTCGAAGCGCAGATGAATCTTGACGCCGAGATCCGGGAATTCCAGAGCGAGTTGCGCGCCTGTACCGAGGGGGCGCTGACCGGCTCGGAGGATACGCAATACTCGGAAGCGAAATTCCTCCAGGTGAAGCGAATCATTGAACGGTTCCGTGGCCGGCAGGAATACTCCGAGCTGGATCGGCGCTGGACGGCCAAGGTGACCGATGTGCGCAACTGGTTCGTGTTTGCCGCCAGCGAGCGTTGGCGCGAGGACAACGGTGAATTTGAACATTACGCGGATTCCGGGGGAAAATCGGGGGGCCAGAAGGAAAAACTCGCCTACACGGTGCTCGCCGCCAGCCTGGCCTATCAGTTTGGTTTGGAATGGGGAGAGGTGCGCTCGCGCTCTTTCCGCTTCGTGGTGATCGACGAGGCTTTCGGTCGGGGTTCCGATGAGTCGGCCCAGTACGGCTTGCGGCTATTCGCCCAACTCAATCTGCAACTGCTGATTGTCACGCCTTTGCAGAAAATCCATATCATTGAACCTTTTGTCGCCGGTGTCGGGTTTGTTCACAATGAGGACGGTCGCAACTCGGTCCTGCGCAACCTGAGCATCGAGGAGTATCGGGCCGAGAAGCAAAGGATGCGGGATGAAGTGGACAACCCCGGCTGATCTCAAAGCGCAGGCCCATAAGCTCTGGGAGCGCGGTTTATTGCTGGCCTCCCTGGCTGGCGGGGAGCCGCTCTTCCCCCGGCGCTTGACGCTCAGGGGACCCGATTCCAAGGCGCTGAGCGAACGGTTTGCCGAGGTGCGGGAATGGATCGCCCAATTGGCCGGAGCCGCCGGGCACTATCGCATCGCGTGGCGCAGCGTCGACCACCGCGTCCTGGGAACCAACGAGATCCCGGCGGAAATCTGGATCGATACCCTGGAGGATGCCCTCGGACTGATCGGCAAGCGCCGGGCGGCAGAGCAGTTTGCCGCGCTGGTTGAACTGACCGGAGAGAGGCAGCCCGAACTGCTCCCCTGGCTGGCCAAGCGACCGCTGCGCGCTTTGGCCCTGGCCGAGGAGTGGCCGCGACTGCTGGCAATTGTCGCCTGGCTGCGCGAACACCCCCGCCCCGCTGTTTATCCGCGCCAGATCAACCTGCCAGGTGTTCATACCAAGTTGCTTGAAGGACATCGCAGCGTGCTGGCGGAACTGCTCGATCTTGCCTTGCCGGAGGAGGCCATTGATGCAACACGGACGGGCATTGGCGGATTCTGCCACCGTTATGGCTTTCTGGACAAACCTTCACGGGTACGCTTTCGGATGCTGGACCCGAATATCCGGCTGCTGCCGACGGAAGCCGACCAGGATATCACCCTGACGCAGGCCGCCTTCACGTCGCTTAAGTTGCCGGTATCGAAAGTGTTCATCACCGAAAACGAGATCAACTTTCTGGCTTTTCCGGATGTTCCCGAGGCGATGGTGATCTTCGGAGCGGGGTACGGATTTGACAATCTCGCCGCCGCCCCTTGGCTGCACGAGAAAGAAATCTACTATTGGGGGGATATCGATACCCACGGTTTTGCCATTCTCGACCAGTTACGGGGGCTCTTGCCCCACACCACCTCCTTGCTCATGGACCGGCGGACTCTCCTGGAACATCGATCGCTGTGGGGAGTTGAGGCCCAGCCCGCGACGGGAAGCCTGGCGCGGTTGAATGCGGAGGAAGCCGCTCTTTACGCGCAGCTGCGCCAGAATCATTGGGGTAACCGAATCCGGCTGGAGCAAGAGCGGATAGGGTTTAATTTTCTGCTTGAGGCCCTGATAAATTTGTGAATTTCAAGAGATCAGAGGTGGACCCGGTTGTTCGGACAGGTCGGCGGCAGACAGGATGAGGAGAGGGTTGGATTTTATTGGGGGAGTAATGTGAACGTGAACAAGAAGACAGAATCCGTAAGTTTCCGCGCCTGGGCACCGAATTTCGATCAGTGGCCGAAGAGCTGGATGGGCGTTGAGGAAGACCTCGCCTACGGCCGGAAACTGTTGCCCTGGTTTGCCGGTTTTCTGCAGGCACTTTATGCCGAAGGAAAGTCCCGCAAGACCTTTGCGCAATACCGTGACAACCTGTGGCTGCTTGGTGGGACCATCATCCGCCAGGTTTCCCTGTATGAGGAATATTCAGGCGACCCACTGGAAAAGCTGGCCGAATCGGTGGCCGATGACGGCATACTACCGGATCATTATGACCAGATGACCCAGGCTGAATTAAGAGCCTTCGAGCGCATGTGCCGCAGGTTCGAAAAATATCTTGGGTCTTCGTCTGTGCCGACATCAAGGGTGTCGGCGCTACCGCCTTGATCACTATCTTTCCGGAGAGACGAAGAAAGTGTCGGGCGGCGGCTGAATTTTTTTTTCGTGCCTGCTCTGTTGGCCCTGGATACGTTGGATGAGTCGGCACCGAGGGTGCTACTCGTCCGGTTATTGGGCGGGTTTTGTTTTTCTGCCTATTGCCCGGCGAATTGCGGCGCTTTCCGGCAAATTCAGCAGAAACCGCCAGACTGGCACCACGTCAATCTTGCCGGAATCAACCTTTATCTGCTCTTCCTCGTTACGGGTCACGATGATTCCTTGCGACAGTTTCAGTTCGGTCATGGCCTCGGCAAGCGCTGCGGTTTCCCGTTTGCGGGTTTGCTGGTCGGCCATCGATTCACAAACCTGAACCAGCATGCGGGACGGCCCCGATCGGCCGGCGATGAAATCAACCTCCCGGCCCGCCCTGGTCTTGTGGTAAAAGATCTCCGGCGTGATCCGGCGCAGCGCCGTGAACACCAGGTTTTCCAGGAGATGTCCCGAGTTGACCAGAATGCCGGAGCTGATCGAGGTCACCAGCGCGTGATCGACGCAGTAAATTTTCTTTGGGTTGACCTTGGCCCGGGCCAGCGAAGCGTCAAAGATGCGCACCGTAAACAGAACGTAGGCGTCTTCGAACCATTCGAGATAATCGGAGACGGCGGCTTTCGGCGCTTTGTGACCCAAGGATTTCAGATAGCCGGTCAGGTTGTTGATGGAATAGAGAGACCCCGTATTGTCCACCAGCCAATGCGCCAGATCCGTGACCGCCCTGGGGTGAGAGATAGCATGGCGTTCAACGAGGTCGCGGAACAGCATTGGGCCCCAATACTCCTGGTGGGTCTTGATCCGCAGCCTCCGGTTAAGTCCTACGACCTCGGGGAAGCCACCGGTTTCCCAGTACTCCTCGAATGCCTTCTGGATGGTCAGACGTTTTTTGGTTGAGAGTGGCCCGTGATGCTCGACCCCCTTGTAGTCGAGAAACTCCCGGAATGAAAAGGGGAACATTTCCCAGGAGAGTGCCCGTCCGCGCATCTGGGTCGCGATCTCTCGCGAAAGCATCTGAGCCGACGACCCGGTGATGTACACCTCGCACTTTTCCATGCGCAGCAAGCGGTCAATGAAGGGCTCCCAACCGGGCACGACCTGGATCTCATCAAAAAAGCAATAAACCTTCTCCGCATTCTTTTTTTCCGGATAGAGCGAGAAGTAGGCTTCCAGAATCACACCCAGGTTGTCATGTTGCAGACTGTGCAGGCGATCATCGAAAAAGTTCAGATAGAGGATGTTCTGACGGGAAACACCGGAATCCTCCAGCTTCTTCATCAGCTGGAACATGAAAGTCGATTTGCCGCTGCGGCGCACACCGATGCAAACCGTGGCTTTGCCCGGCATCGGCGAAACGGCAACCCGTCTGGGCACACCCGTCGGCAGATCAATTTCCTGAAAATCGAGGATGATCTCTTTGAGCATGTCAATCATGGCGAAACCTCCGGCTATCAATTTTTCCGATTAATGCCGCAACTGGAAACAATTATTGCCGGTTACTAATAAAAATGGCAAGAAATTTTTCTGGTTGGCCGGCCTTCTTAGCTCTTTATTTTATGATTTACTATTAAAGCAAAAGATGGACGGATGTTATTTTAGGCTCGCGGTGGGCGGGATGAAGCGAAAACTCCAGGGCAAGATACGTGACCATATCGACGGTGGGTGTGAG
>NZ_JBIPKH010000014.1:0-91361 GCF_044068625.1 Desulfurivibrio modestus | reverse complement strand
TGGTTCGCAACCATTGATCTTGCCTTTCCCGGTGAACAGTTGCCGGTAATGGAGGGGAATTTATTGGCCTTCCATATAGTTGATAACAATGGCTTAAATTTAGAAGGGATTGCCGGGACAGCTTTGCTCATGGAAAAGTAGTTTCTACGCGGACTGAAGTGGTAGCGGTTTTAGAGACAGGGGAGCTTTACGTGATAGCCGATATGCGTGCGTGGCTTAAGGCGCGAGGCCACGGGGAATAACCGGAAGGCCCGCCGCCCGGCCTAAGGGGTCCAGGAGATCACGGCCCAGAGCGACGGTTTGATCCGTTCCAGGCGCCAGGTGCCGTCGGGCTGGGCGATCAGGCGGTCGTCCAGGTAGGATTCCAGTTTGGCCAGTTCAGTGGGGGTGGGATCATTCAGCATCCAGAGGCGGGAGGCGATGGCCGCCTGGCGGTTGGGGTAGGTTCGCTGGTTCTCCAGGCGGATAAAGTTCACCGTGGCCTGGATGCCCATGCTGTAAAGGATGTTGACGGTGATGATATAGTCGGGGCCGGGGGCGAAGGGGCGGCCCACGGCGGCAAAGAGATCGGGATCGAAGGGGCCGGCCCCCACCCGGTCGCTAATGATCGCCCGGCGGCCGGCCCAGCGGTTGATCTTGCTTAAGGCCCCCCGCAGATCATCCACCGCCAGCGAGCGGGAGGCGATCACCACCTCATGGCGGGGAATATTCAGTTGCTCCCAGTCATCTTCCCAGGCGGCCTGGACGGTGCGGATATTATCCAGCCCCTGGCGCTGCTGTTCGCGGGTCAGTTCCGCCAGCATGGCGGCCGAGTAGTCGATGGCGGTTACCGCCTTGACCCGGCGGGCCAAAGGCAGGGCGATGGTGCCGGGGCCGCAGCCGGCGTCCAGCACCGTCCACTCCGGTTGCCAGTCGAACAGGGCCAGAAACTGCTCGGTGTAGGGGGAATCCAGGTTGCGGGCGGCGAAATCGGGGGCCCGCCGGTCCCAATCCTTACGGCTGCGGCGGGGCCGCGATTTCTGGCGGCGCTCCTCCTGCCAGATCTCATCCCAATCCAGATCGCGGTAGCGCATGGCCCTTTTTTCCTACCTGGCGGTGAGCCGACTGATGATGACCGTGTGCTCCTCGTCGTCGGACTGCATCCGCCGCCGACTCATGGCGATCTCGAAATCCGGTTCGGCCAGGGTCAGGAAGGGGGAGAGGCTTTTGCGCCGGATATCGTGGGCCAGGTAGATGGTGCCGCCCGGGGCCAGCAGTTTTTTGAACAGGCTCAAAAGTGGTGCGAAAAAATCCTCCCGGAAGAGGATTTCGGCCCCGATGATCGTGGAAAATTGGGGCAGCTTGGGCGGTTTGAGCCAATCCAGCAGCAGATGCTCCACCCGCTGGGCCACCCCGCTGGCCTCGGCGCTGACCCGCTGAAAATCCAGGATATGGGGCTCGTAATCGCTCAGGGTTACCTGATGACCGGCGGCGGCCGCCGCCAGGCCCGGCAGGCCCAGCCCGGCGCCGATTTCCAGCACCCGGCCGTTCTCCTCCGGCGGCTGGGAGGCGATGAAATCGGCCAGCACCACCGAGGCTTCCCACAGTTTCACCCAGAAGGGGAATTCGCTGACCTCGGCAAAGGGGTCCTTGCCCTTGAGCAGACTTTCCAGGTCGGCCACCTGGAGGACTTGCAGGGCATGGCCGCGAATGGTCAGGGGGTTCAGCTCGACCCGGTGGGTTTGGCGCAGTTTGGTCAGCAGGGCGGCGGTGGCCGGCTTAAGTTCCTTTGCGGTGGTCATGGCTTAACCCAGCACTTCCTGCAACGCGCGTTCCAGGACCGTGATATCGACGTAGCCGTCGTAGCGTTGGACGATGTTGCCCTGGCGGTCAACCAGAAACGAGGTGGGAATGCCGAAGACATTGCCGAAACTCTTGGGGGTGTCCGGGTCGCTCATCGCCACCGGATAGTTGATCCCCAACTCGGTCATGAAATGGCGCACCGTTCGGGTGTCGCCCTGGTCCACCGAGATCCCCAACACCGTGAAGTTGCGGTCGGCATACTTGTTCTGCAGGGCGATCAGGGTGGGGACCTCCTGGCGGCAGGGGGCGCACCAGGTGGCGAAAAAGGTGATCACCATCGCCTGGCCCTGGAAATCCCGGCTATCGATGGGGCTGCCGTCCAGGGCCGAGGAGAGGGCAAAGGCGGGCATGGTTTCCACCATGGTGAACTGCTGTTTGCGGTCGGAGCAGCCAATACCGGCGACCAGCAGAAGAAGAAGCAGGATCAGGCCCAGCGCCGGCAACAGCGCGAGGCGGTTAAAGGGGGTGATGCTGTTCATGGGACCTCCGTGGGTGGTTTTTTTAGATCGGTCCTATATACAGCATCACCGGTTAAATGCCAATGCGGTTATAGAATGTTGCCCCGCACCCCGATCACCACTTCCTTGACCGGAATGCTGGTGCCGGCCCGCTGCTGGGCGGCCTGGATGATGCCGCGCATGCTGCCGCAGCAGGGCACCTCCATGATGGCGATGGTGATGCTTTTGATCCCGGCATGCTGAAAAATTTCACTGAACTTGGCCACGTAGGACTGGGCGTCGTCAAATTTGGGGCAGCCCAGCAGCAGCGTTTTGCCGGGCAAGAGTTCCCGGTTGAAGCTGGGGTGGGCCGCCGGCGCGCAGTCGGCGGCGATCAGCAGATCGGCGCCCTTGAGAAAGGGGGCCTCCGGCGGCACCAGGCGGATCTGGATCGGCCAGTGGGTAAGGGCCGAGGCGCCACTTTCGCCGGTGGCCGCCGGGGCCGGGGCGCCCGCCATGCTGCGCGGCAGGTTGGCCGCCTGGCAGGGGGTGGCCGGGCTGAAACTCTGGATGTGGCTGGAAGCGCAACCGCAATCCATGGTGGCCGGGGCCGAAGCGGCCTTGGCCGCCTGCTGGCTGGCCAGCAGGGCCTCCACCGCCGCCTCGTCGAAATCGTCGGCCTGGCGTTCCACTACCTTCAGGGCGCCGGTGGGGCAATCCCCCAGGCAGGCCCCGAGGCCGTCGCAATATTTCTCGGCGATCAGCCGGGCCTTGCCGTCGATAATCTGCAGGGCGCCCTCGGCGCAACCCGGGACGCACTGGCCGCAGCCGTTGCACAAATCTTCATCTATCTCAATAATCTTGCGTAAAACTTTCATGGGTTGCATCTCCTTGGGTTTAGCGGTTCGTCGCCGGTTGCTCGGTTTGCTGGTGGGCCTCGGCCAGGGTTAAAAGGTTGGGGTTGCTCTCCTGGGCCTGGGGCGCGTAAAGATGGCGGATGGCGGCGCAAACCTCATCGGCCAGACCGGGGTTGGCGTCGAGCCCGGCCAGCAGGGCTCGGATCTCCTGCTCCCGCTCGGCCTCGTCGGCCGCTTCCGACCGGTAAATCGTGTGCAGATAGGCGGCGATATTCAGCACCGCCGGGTTGGTTCCTTCCCGGCTTGGGGCCAGCTCGGCGGCCCGGCGGGCCACCCGGCCGGCATGGCCGATGGCCTGAAAATCCTGGCCCAGGCGCCGCTTGATGGCCACCGCCACCTGCTCAACCAGCTCCTCCTGCTTCTTTTTCAGCAGCTCGGGGGGCAGCTCGCCCAGGCACTGGGCGGCGTAGGGACAGTAAGAAGCGCACCCGAAATCGATCTGCGGGTTGAGCATCCGGTGGCCGCAGTTCTTGCAGACCCGGGTGGAATCATCCTTGAAAAATTCCAGGGGGTGGCCGCACTGCTCGCAGGCGGTTTCAAAAACGGCGTTGCCGGTCCAATAGCGACTGTCCTGTCCGGGGCATTGCATAATCGTTTTCCGTTTAACTTTTCAGTGGGCTTGATCGCGTAAAGTACGGCCCGGGGCTGAACGGCGCTCTGTTTTCGCGGGTTTCGGCCACCGCCGGGCACATGGAGGTGCAGGAGGCGGTGGTCGCCTCGGAGGCGGGCAGGAGGCCCGCCGAGAATGAGCGAAAACAGAGCGCCGTTCAGCCCCTTTACGGGCGTTGGCAACTACCCCAGAATAGCCTTCAGATCCTCATCCGGGGTGGTAATCGGCTTGATGGCGAAATTCTCCACCAGCACGTTGAGCACATTGGGGGTGATGAACGCCGGCAGACTCGGTCCCAGGCGGATATCTTTGATCCCCAGGTGGAGCAGGGTCAGCAAAATCGCCACCGCCTTCTGCTCGTACCAGGAGAGGACCATGCTCAGGGGCAGATCGTTGACCCCGCACTCAAAGGCGTTGGCCAGGGCCACCGCGATCTGGATCGCCGAGTAGGCGTCGTTGCACTGGCCCACGTCCAGCAGGCGGGGAATGCCGCCGATATCGCCGAGCTGCTGATCGAAGAAGCGGAACTTGCCGCAGGCCAGGGTCAGGACCACGCAATCCTTGGGCACCTTCTCGACAAACTCGGTGTAGTAGTTGCGGCCCGGCTTGGCGCCGTCACAACCGGCCACCAGGAAGAAGTGGCGGATATCCTTGTTCTTGACCGCCTCGATCACGGTGCCGGCCACCCCCATTACGGTGTTGCGGGCAAACCCGACCATCACTTCACCCTTGTCGGAATCGGCGGTGAAGCCGGGCAGGGCCAGGGCCTTGTCGATTACCGGGCCGAAATCCTTGCCCTTGCCGGCGCAACCCAGGCCAACGGCATTTTTAACCTTGTCCAGCAGCGAGGGGCAGCCCTTGTCGTCGATATGGGCCACGTTGGGCCAGCCCACCAGGCCGGTGGTGAAGATGTTGCTCTGGTAAGAGTCCTGGGGCTTCTGGATGCAGTTGGTGGTCATCAGGATGGCGCCGGGGAACGCGGCGAACTCCTTCTGCTGGTTCTGCCAGGCGGTGCCGTAGTGGCCGTGGAAGTGGGGATACTTCATCAGCTCCGGGTAGCCGTGGGCCGGCAGCATCTCGCCGTGGGTGTAGATGTTGATCCCCTTGCCCTCGGTCTGCTTGAGCAGCATCTCCAGGTCTTTCAGGTCATGGCCGGAAACCAGGATCGCCTTGCCCTTCTTGGCGCCCAGGGGCACCTTGGTGGGAACCGGATGGCCGTAAGCCCCGGTGTTGCCGGCGTCCAGCAGCTCCATGGCCCGCAGGTTGACCTCGCCGCACTTCAATACCATCCCCACCCAGGCCTGGAGGTCCATATCCTTGCGGAGCAGGGCGGCCAGTCCTTCCTGAATGAAGGCGTAAACCTTGTCATCCTCCTGGCCTAAAATCTTGGCGTGATCGGCGTAGGCGGCCACACCCTTGAGGCCGAAGAGCAGGATATGCTTCAGCGACTGGATATCGGCGTTGTCGTCGGCAGCGTTTTTCATGTCGATCTCCTCCCCCTGCCTGACCAGGCCGTCCAGGTCGGCGGCGGGGGCGAAGGAGGCGGCGGCTTCGGTAAAAGCGGTCTGGCCGCCGGCGGCCTTGACTTTGCTCTTCAGGGCCTCGCGCAGGGCCACGGCCCGCTTGATCAGGGCCACGAAGCGCTGGGGATCGAAGTCGACGTTGGTCAGGGTGGAAAAGGTTCCTTCACAGGTGAAGAGGTTGACCTCCTCATCCACCACCCCCACCTTGCGGCCTTCCACCGCCACCAGGGCCAGCCCCTGCAGAGCGTAGATCAGCAGATCCTGCAGGGCGGCCACTTCCGGCTTCTTGCCGCAAACGCCCATCACCTTGCATCCTTCCCCTTTGGCCGTCTGTTCGCACTGGTAACAAAACATGTTCGATCCTCCGTAATGGTTTTTAAAACGGTGATCCGAAGAACCGCCTCCGGATCCGGTTTATCGTGCTGTTGAGGGCTACGATACCGTTGGATGGATCTTGAAACCTTGACCTAGGTCAACGGCGACGATTTTTTTTCAGTAGGGGATTTTATCGGGCATTTTTTCCCACTGCCGGAACAGGGGCAGGGCTTCTTCCCGCATCAACTGATGCATGGGCAGGTCCCGGTCCGCCGGAGGGCGAGCCAGCTCCTGGTAGATGTGCAGGTCGGCAAAGCCGATGGCCGCCGCGTCGTGACGATCGGCGGCGTAATAGATCGCCTTGATCCCGGCCCAGTAGGCGGCGGCCAGGCACATGGGGCAGGGTTCGCAGTTGACGAACAGGCTGGCGCCCTCCAGGTTGAAATCCGCCAACCGGCGGCAGGCGTCACGGATCGCCTCCACTTCGGCGTGGGCGGTGGGGTCGTTGCTCGAGGTGACCCGGTTCCAACCCCGACCCAGGATCTGACCATCCCGCACCACCAGGGCGGCGAAGGGACCGCCTTCCCCCTCGGGCAGCCGGGCGGCGGCCAGGGCGATGGTTGCGGCCATCATTTTTTGTTCTTCCATGGTCAACTCCGCAAAAAAGGGGGGCGGATCGTTGTTAACGTGCTACAATTACCGACCCTGAAGGCAGGGTATCACAAACGGGGATCAATAATGAACGGTTTTTTTATGGCGGAATATGTCGTACTGGTCGCCGCTGCCTATCTCTTGGGCGCGGTTCCCTTCGGCCTCCTTTTCGGCAAGCTGGCCGGGGTGGATGTGCGTCGCCAGGGCAGCGGCAATATCGGGGCCACCAATGTGGGTCGGCTGCTGGGTAAGAAGCTGGGCCTGCTGACCCTGGCCGCCGATATGTTGAAGGGGGTGGCGCCGATGCTGGCGGCGGCCTGGTGGACGGCGGGCCAGGAGGGGGGGCACTACCTGGTGATCTTCTGTGGCGGCGCCGCCTTTTTGGGTCATCTTTTTCCGATCTGGCTGGGCTTCAAGGGGGGCAAGGGGGTGGCCACCGCCCTGGGGGTTTTTCTCTACCTGGCCCCCTTGGCGGCCCTGGGGGCTTTGGCGGTATTCGTCCTGGTCCTGATCAACTGGGGCTACGTCTCCCTGGCCTCGCTGAGTGCCGCGTTATTGATGCCGGGCCTGATCTGGCTGCTCTATCACGGCGGGGCCAGCGGCGAGGAGGGGCTGGCCGGGCTTTGGGGCGCGGCCGGCCCGGAAACCCTGCTGGCCCTTTTGTTCGCGGTGCTGATCTGGCTGAAACACCGCGACAATATCGAGAGGCTGTTGCGGGGAGAGGAAAAAAGCTGGCGCCAGGCTAAAAAGTGACGACTTAAAATCGTGGGGGGTGATCGGCACATCCTTGTGCCGTCATCAGCGGCAGCCCGGCTCAGCCTTCCTCGGTGGCGAAGACCGGCCAGCAGGGATCGTATTTTTCCGGGTCGAGCAGGACCTGTTTGGCCAGGCGGGTGGCCGGATTGATCACCAGCGGTCCCAGCAGGTTGGCGGTCATTGCTGCCGGTTTGCCTTTGGGGATGGCCAGGATCAGCAGCATCTCCAGGCCTTGGTCGGCGACATCGCCCAGTTCCCGCAGGGCGCCCAGGGGAATTTCCGGCTCATAGAGGGGAACCAGTCGTTTGGCCTCGATGACCACGAAGGCCAGTTCCGGGTTGTCCAGCGACTGCAACCACATGAAAGGCGATTTGTTGCTGTGCTGGCGCAGGGCGAAGTGGCGGGTTTCAGGGAAACCGGCAAGGGCACTGGTCAGGGTGATTACCTTCTCCTGGTCCACCACCATTTCGCCGAACCGGCTGCTCCGGATGATCGTTGCTTCGCTGGGCTCTGCTATTTTCATCGCTGCCTCTACCATTAGTTACCTCCGATGGGGATTGCGGTTGCGGACCCCTTGGCCCGTTGCTGCCTGCCTACTCTTTATCGGCTTTTTCGCCCCTTTCCGTTAATTTGAGGGAGAGATTTTCCAGGTCGATGGGACCGCCGGCGGCGGCCTGGCGGTTGGCGGCCAGAATGCGCTGGTAGATCTCTTCCCGGTGGATCGGGATCTCGGTCGGGGCTTCCACCCCCAGCTTGACCTGGCCGTTTTTAACCTCCAGCACCCGGATGGTGATCTGGTCGCCGATGGCCACCGCTTCACCCAGTTTTCTCGCAAGTACCAGCATTTTTGGCGCCCTCCTGGCTTTGTTGGCGGCGAACCACTCCTTGGTCGCCCCTGACTTCTCAAATAAATCGGCTAAAGAAAGTTGACCAGACTAAGCTGCATGGTTTTGGCGGCGGCACTGAGGGCGGCCTGGTAGGCCACCTCCTTGGCCTGCATCTCCATCAGGGCCTTGATCAGGTCGGTGTCTTCCAGCTCGGAAAGATTTTCCGCCGTGGCCACCTCCAGGTTCATATAGATGTTGTTCTGGGTTTCGATTCGGTTGGCCCGGGCCCCGAAGTCGGAGATCTGGTTGGTCTGCTCGTTGAGCAGCACCTCCAGCTCGGCGATCGATTTTTGCAGGGCGCTGGCCTGAATCTGGTCCGGGCGCAAACCGATGGCGTCGAGCAGGCCGCTGGTGTCCTGCTCCAGGTTGAAGCTGTAGCGCTGGGGGTCAGAGGACTCCAGCCGCAGATGGCCGGTGTCGGTCCAGGTGGCCGCAAGGCCGTTGATGCCGTTGAGCCGCTGGGCGATATCCTCCAGGGTATCGTTTTCCGGGTCCACCCTGATTGTGGTGGTGGTATGGCTGGGCGGAGTGGAGTCGTGGTTGGCGATGACCACCTTGAAGGTTCCCCCTCCCTCGACGATGCGATCGGCCAGCTCCAGCCCGGTATCTTCGCTGTTCAGCAGGGCGTGGATATCGCCGGCCTGGGCGGCGCCGGTGACGGCGGTATATTTTTCCCCCTGGAGAAAATCCTCCAGCTCCTTGAGAATTCGGAAAACCCCGGTGTCGAATACCGCGTCGTAGCCGTTCTTGTTGATCTCGATGGTGCTTTGCGGTCCCACCTTGATGCTGATGTCGTTATCCCGGTCGCCGGCGTAGCGGACGTAGTCGTTATCCCGCTGGATGGTGTTGACGATCAGCAGGGAGGGGTCGTCCCCCTCGGCGCTGAGCCCCAGGGCGGCCAGAGCGGCGGCGGGGTCATCCTCGGAACGGCTTTCCAGCCGGAAGGGCTGGTCGGACCAGAGCCGTACCGAACCGAAATGAACCTGGGAGCTGGGCTGGCCGACCAGATTGTTGAGCTGGGTAACCTGCTCGCCCATGGCCGAGGTCGTCACCTGGAGGTTGCGCCCATCCACGGCGTTGAGGATCAGCCGGCCGTTTTCGCCGCGGCTGGCCACCACCCCGGTCTCCTCCTGCCGGGCGTTGATGGCCCGGACCAGGGCGTTGTCGCTGTCCAGATCGCCTACCTGCTCCACCAGAATCTCAACGCCGTTGATAACCAGGTCGCCGGGGTCCAGGGAGCCTTCCTGGACCGGGCCCGCCGCCGTGAAGCCGGCCGGGACGATTTCGGCCCGAACGCCGTAATCGCCGGCGTTGATGGCGGCGGCCTTGGCGGCGGCCGAGGCGTCGGCGTAGATGGTGGAGATGCCGTCGGCCTGGCTGCTCACCGGCCGGCCGTTGATCAGCAGTTCGCCGGCCAGGGGGCGCAGGCCGAAGAGCAGGGTGCCCTCCTCGGCCGACGCGCCCAGGCCCAGGGTGTCGAAGACGGTGTCGTCGTTATGGTTGGGGCTGGTCAGGGTAAAGGCCGAAGCCGGGTCGCTGGTGGAAGAGAGGGTGATTTCACCGGTGTTGTTGGCCGGGCCCGCCGCCGCCGAGAGGGCGTCGGCAAAATCGCCGGCGACTGACAGTACCGCCCCGGTACCGGCTTCCACCTCGGTGCGGGTAAAGGCGTTGATCTCGATTGTCGAGTCGTCGCCGGCGGTCAGGTTGCGCAGGACGATGCCGCCGGTGACTCCACCGTTGGCGTCATTGCCGGCCTCGGCCCCCACCCCGGTCTGGCCGGAGACGGCGTTGATCGCCTCGACAAAAAGGTCCACCTGCTCGGCGGCGCTCTGCTCTCCAATGATGCTGATGGTGTTCACCGCAACCCCGTTGATCGTGAAATCGTAGTCCACCTGGGGCGGGTCCCCGGTGCCGGCGGTCTGGGCGGTGAAGGGGGTGCTGTGGAGCAGGGTGGTCAGTTTGGCGCTTACTTCGGGGTCCAGCCCATCCAGGGCCGCCACCGCGTTGGCCGCCTTCTCCATGGCCAGGCCGTTGATCACCGCCCCCGGGTCGATATCCACCGGAGTGGGTGTCCCATTGACGGCCAGGTCGCCGGCGGCGATGGCGCTGTTATCCACGGTGCCGGTCAGGCTGGTGGCCAGGGGGGCAGGGGGCTCGCCATTGATGAAATAACCGTCCCGGGCTCCCTGCACGAAGGGGGCCGGTTCGGCGGGGGTATAGCCGGTGGTGCGGAAGCCGCCGAAGATATATTTGCCGTTGACCGAGGAGTTGGCCAGGATGATCGCCTGCTCCCAGAGATGCTTCACCTCCGTGGCCGCGTTCTGGCGGTTATCCGGGGAGAGGGGGGCGTTGGCCTGCTGGATCGCCAGGGTCTTGGCCCGCATCACCAGGTCCTTCATGCTGACCAGGGCGTTTTCCGAGGCGGTGATCACCGTGTTGCCGTAGCTGAGATTTTTGCGGTACTGACCGATCTCGGAGAGGTTGGTCCGCAGCCCCAGGGCATTGACCAGGTTGACCGGGTTGTCCGAGATGCTGGACATCTGCTTGCCCGAGGAGATCTGCTGGTTGACCCGGTTGATATCGGTGTTGAGCTTGTTCAGGTTGACCAGGATGTTGGAGTATATGGATTGCATGGTGACGCGCATGGCTTGGTCTCCTATCGTACCGTGTCCAGCAGGGTTACCAGCATCTCGTCGGACTTGGAGATCAGCCGGGCGGCGGCGGTGTAGGCGTGCTGGAACTTGATCAGGTTGGCCATCTCTTCATCCAGGGAGACCCCGGAGATCGTGTCCCGCATCTCGTTCATCTGGTTCAGCACCAGGGAGTTGAATTCGACGTTGCGCTTGACGGTCCGGCTCCGGTTGCCGATATCTCCCACCAGGGAGTTGTAGAACTCGTTGAGCGAGTTGCGCTTGCCGCCGAGGAACTCGATGTCGTCCTTGTGCTGGAGGCCGCTGATCGCCAGGGCGTTGGTGTTGTCGCCGGGATAGATTTCGCCGTTGGGGCCCACCTGGCCGGCGGCGAGATGGTTGAGATCCTTGATTATGGTCTGGTTGATCCCGATGGTGCCGGCGCTGTGGCCGGTGAAGAAGGTGTTGAGCCCGGTAACCTGGAGCAGGTTGGAGCTGTCGGCGGTGAAGGCGAACTGGTGGCCGCCGGTGGGGGTCAGCTTGAGCCGGTGATCGGTGAACGAGGCCTGGACCCAGGGCAGCGGCGAGGCGGCCAAGGGGTTGTCGGTGCCGCCGGCATTGATGATGGCGTTATTGATGGCGTTGACCGCGTCGTGGACGCTGTAGGCCCGTTCCAGGGAAACCTCCACCGGTTGGGGCAGGGCCAGGGAGCCGTCGTCGTTGTAAAGCCAGATCGAAAAGCTGCCGTTTTCGGTGTTCAGCTCCTGGCTGTGTTTGTAACCGGCCAGCAGGAAGGCGTCATTGGGCCCCTCGCCGGGGGTGATGGTTAGCCGGCCGTTGCCCGGAGTTTCGGTATCAATGTTGTGCAGCCCCAGCTGGGTCAGAAAGGTGTCGTCCACCCCGGCCTGGATGGTGTAGGGCTGGTCGGAGAAGAGGGTGATCTGGCCGGTGTTGTGGCCGGCGTCGGCCGTCAGGGTTTCACCGGCCACGGCGGCCAGGCCGAGGATGGCTGGGCTGAGGCCGGGGTCGGCAAAATCGCCCGCCAGGTTGTCGATGGTGATCGACGACTGGTCGCCGGCGTTGGTGTTGCGGAAGATCAGGGCGTTGGTCGCCGCTCCGTTGCCGCCGTCGCCCACCAGCGCCTCGATGGTCACTTTGGGCGGCAGATTGTCGGCATCGCCGTTGTGGGCCTGGATGGCGCCGTTGGCCGCCGCGGCCAGATTGGCGGCGAAGGCGGCGTTGTCGCCCGGATCGCCGGCTTGGACGGTATAGTTGACCTCCACCCCGTTGACCGTGAAACTGATGGTATCAGCGACGGTGAGTCCCGCAGCGTCCACCGGCGCGCCGGTCACCTGGGTGGTCAGCCCGGCGATCACCCCGCTGTCGGCCTGATTGATGGCGTTGACCGTGTTGGCCGCCTTCTCCATCACGCTGCCGCCCCGGATTTCGCCGATGCTCAGCCCGTTGATGGTGATGGTACCCGCCGGGATGGTCCGGTGGGCCGTGCCGGCGTCGATCCGGCCGGTGGTTACCGAGGTCATGGCCCCCAGCTCCCCGCCCACCAGGGGTTCGGAGAAGCGTATCGTGCCGATGCCGTCGGCGTGGACCTGGTTGAGTTCCCGAACCAGGGCGTTGGCCAGGGCTTCCAGGCGGCCGGCGTAGTTGTTGGGGTTGCCGGCGGTGAGTTCGCTGTGGATCTCCAGCCAGCCCCCGACCTTGCCGCCCAGGTGGGCCCCGGTGCCGAGAGGGCGGGAGATGGTGCGACCGTTGGCGTCTTTGCTGAGCCAGTTGAGCTGATCATCCACCCAGTCCACCCGCCAGCTCTCCTGGCCCTCCACCAGGGGGTGGCCGTTGGCCAGCAGGATGGTGTAGCTGCCGTTTTTATCGGCGAACTGGCTGATATCCAAGAGAGAGGAGAGTTCCTTGACCAGATTGTCGCGGCGGTCGCGGAGATCGTTGGCCTGGCCCCGAGCCACCTCGGCGGTGCTGATCTTGGCGTTGAGTTCGGCGATCTGGGTGGTCAGGGAGTTGACGTCGTTGATCCCGGCCTTGAGGCTGACCCCGATATCGGAGCGGGCCCGGATAATTTCGCCGTTCATGATCCCCAGGTGATCCACCAGCAACTGCCCGTGCTGGAGAACGTTCTGGCGGGAGGCCAGGGTTTCCGGGTTGTCGCTGAGCTCCTGCCAGGAGTTCCAGAACTGGTTGAGCAGATCGTTCAGGGCCAGGCCGCGGGCTTCGTTGAAGATCGGCTCCACCACCCGCAGGGCCTGCTGCTGGGCTTCCAGATTGCCCATCAGGGAGGATTGGCGGGCGATGCGCTCGACCATGAACTGGTCGTAATTGCGGGTGATGGTATCTCCCATGACCCCGCCGCCCAACAGGCCGGTGCCCACCGGGATCGCCTCGTTGGCCTTGAGGCTGAGGCTCTGGCGGGTATAACCCGGGGTGTCGACGTTGGCCACGTTGTGACCGGTGACCTGGATCGACATCTGGTGGGTCAGCAGGGCCTGCTTGGCGATGTTGAGGACATGGGTGATGCCGGACATGGTAGTGGGCCTCCGTTAAATCGCCCGGCTGATCAGGCTGGGCTGGCCGCTGCCACGGCGGTTGACCTGCCCGGGTTTGCCGTAGTTGGGTCGCTGTTCGCTCACCGACGAGGTGAGCAGGGTGATCGCTTCCCGCAGGTGACGCTTGGTGTCTTCCACAAAATGGTGGTTGATCACGCTCTTGGCCGCGATCTCCTGGCGCAGGGCCACCAGTTCCAGGCGCTGCCGTTCCAGGCGGGCTTTCTCCTCGCCCTGGGCCATGGCGACCAGGTCGGAAAGGCGGACCGCGTTGGCCGCCGGCTGGCCGGTGAGCTGCTCCACCCGAAGCCGCAGCTGCTCGTCAACCTCCCGCACCAGTTCGATCTGTTCGGCCTTGCGGCGACTCAAGGCCACCAGGCCGCTCATGTCCAGGGCCACCACCGCCGCCTGTTCCCGCGCGAGGATGCTCAACAGTTCGCGGCAGAGGCTGAACTCCTGGTCGATCAGGTCAAAGATGCCGCTGGGTATTTTTTGCCGCATGGTGATCTCCTCTGCCTATCGGCTGTAGTGCTGTTGGGTGATCTGGCGGTAAAGCATCTCGCCGAAGCCCATCCCCTCTCCGGCCGCCATCTGCTGGGCCAGCTCCTGGTCGTGGAGGGAGCGGTACATCTGCTCGGCATGGCCGCCGCTGAGCAGGCCCTCCTTGGGGGCGCTTTCCCGGGCCATGCGCAGAAACTTTTCCAGCATGATCGCTTCAAAATCGGCGCAGGCCTGGCGGAGACGGGGGTCTCTTTCCGTATCGGCAGCCCCGGCACTGTTCTTGAATCCGGCGTTGGTCATGGCGGTTACATTCATGCTCTCCTCCTCGCTAGCCCTAAATGATTTCCAGTTCGGCGTTGAGGGCCCCGGAGGCCTTCATCGCCTGAAAGATGGCGATCAGGTCGCGGGGGGCCACCCCCACCGCGTTGAGGGCCCGGACCACCTCGCCCAGGGTGGCTCCTTCCGCCATCCGCACCAGGCGCTGGTTTTCCCCGGCCACCTGGGGCAGTTCTCCCGGCAGCAGCATCTCCTGGCCCTCGGGCGGGGCGGTTACCTGCAGATTGAGATTGCCGTGGGCCAGGGCCAGCTCGCGGATTCGCACGTTTTCTCCCATCACCACGGTGCCGGTCCGTTCATCCAGGACCACCCGGGCGGCGATATCGGGGACGATCTCCAGGTTTTCAATGGCGGCCAGCAGGGCGATCTCGTTATCCCGGTAGTCGGGGGGGACGTTGACGGTCACGGTGCCCCCGTCGTGGGCCCGGGCGGTGCCGGGGCCGAGCAGGCCGTTGATCACCTGGGTCATCCGTTGGACCGTGGTGAAATCGGGGGTGTTGAGGCTGATCACGATCTCTTCCCGCCGCTCAAAGGAGAGCGGTACCTCCCGCTCCACCGAGGCCCCGGCCGGAATGCGGGCCACGGTGAGATGGTTCCGCTGCCGGCCTTGGGGGGTGGGGCCTTGGGCCTCGATGCCGCCGATACTCACCGGCCCTTGGGCGATGGCGTAAACCCGGTTGTCCAGCCCCTTGAGGGGGGTGGCCAGCAGGGTGCCGCCCTGCAGCGAACTGGCGTCGCCCATGGAGGAAACGGTGACATCCAGATATTGGCCCGCCCTGGCGAAGGGCGGCAGCTTGGCGGTGACGATCACCCCGGCCACGTTGCGGACCTGGATCTGCTGGGGATCGATATTGATCCCCATGTTGCGCATCACGTTGGCCAGCCCGTTGGTGGTGAAGACCGCGTTGCGACCGTCGCCGGTGCCGTCCAGGCCCACCACGATGCCGTAGCCCACCAGTTGATTGTGGCGGACCCCCTGGACCGAGGCCAGGTCCTTGAGGCGGACGGACCCGGCGGCCTCAAGGGCCGGCAGGGTCAGCAGCAGCAGGCAGAGCAGGCCGGCGGCGCTCAGGGAGATGTTGCGGGTTTTAGGTTTCATGTTCCCCACCTGTAATTGATCCGGGCCGGAGGAAAAAATAGCCCACCAAACTGGTTTCACCCGGGTGTAACTGCATAACCCATGCCAGGCTAAAAGGGCCAGAGCAGGCCCACGGCGCGGGAGAGCCAGCCGGGCTGCTGCTCGTCGGCCACCGCGCCCTTGCCGCTGTACTCAATGCGGAAATCGGCGATCCGGTTGGAGAGCACCGCGTTGTCGGCGGTGATGTCGTCGGGTCGGACCAGGCCGGAAAGGATGATGAACTGGGTTTCGTTGTTGACCCGCACCTCCTGGTAGGCCCGCACCACCAGGTTGCCGTCCATGGTTTTGTCGATCACCCGGGCGGAGATGGTGGCGGATACGTTGTTGTCGCGGGAGGTGCGGCCGGTGCCTTCGAAATCCTTGCTGATCCGGGCCTGGACGGTGCCGTAACGGTCGATGAAGTCACCCAAACCGAAAAAGGAGTCGATGCCGCCGGCCACGCTGGATTCCCGTTCCGTTTTGGTGTTGGCGTTGCTGCGGCCGCTGGAGCTCTCCACCACCCGGACCAGGAGGATATCCCCCACCTCCCGGGCCCGGTTGTCCCGATAGAGATCCAGGCCCTGGCCGCCGTTGTAGATGGTGCCTTCCCGGGCCACCTCCCGCGGGGTTTCAGGTTCCGGCAGGGCGTAGCGTTCCGGCAGCCGTTGGGAGGGCGCCAGTTCCGCCGAGTTGCCGCCGAAGGTGGCGCAGCCCCCCAGCCCCAGGGCCAGGAGCAGCAGCATCAATAGATGGTTACGCATGGCGATTCCTCCTCAAAACGTGGTTTCCACGGTGGCGCTGTCCACCACCCGGGCCTGGATCTCCTGGCGGCTCATCAGATTGCGGACCCGGACCAGATCACCCTGGGCGCCGGTGTCCCGGACCTCGCCGGGGGCGCTGACCAGGATACGACCGTTGCCGGCCACGATGTTAACGCGATCCCCCCGGCGCACCAGGGGGGGATTTTCCAGCAGGTTGCCGTAAACGATGGCTCCGGCCTGGAGGGTGGTGCGGGGTTGCTTGCCCACCGCCAGGCCGGGCTCGGCGATGAAGCTGGGGTCCAGCATGCTGACCTCCCGGCGCAGCACCAGCAGATCGTCGGGGCCGATCACCTCGCCCCGGTTGATCCGCCGGGCGGTGACCACCACCTCTCCCAGCCGTTGCAGATTGGCGCTGAGCCGCACCCGCTCCTGCTCCCGCCCGTTGACCAGCAGGGTAACCTGCAGGCTCTGGCGGCCCGGGCGGCTGGGTTCGGGGCGGTTTTCCAGGCGGTAATCCAGGATGCCCGCCGGAACTTGCACGCTTTCGGGAAAGGCGGAAAAACCGCTGATGCTCAACTCCTCCCGGGGCCAGACGCTCTCCTTGGCAATGATGGCGGCAAAAATTTCCTCCAGCTCGCCGGGGCCCAAAGTGATCACGGCGGCCCCCCGGGCCGGGGCCGGGGTCAGGCCCGCGGCCAGCAGCAACAGCAGCAGCAGGGGTGAGAAAATCAGTTTTTTGACGGTCACGGCGCTTGCTCCTTCAGGACTGGGCCTAGCGTTTCAGGGTGTTGGCCACTTCCAGCAGCTGATCGGCGGTCTGCACCGACTTGGAGTTCATCTCAAAGGCCCGCTGGGTGATGATCAGGTTGACCAGCTCCTCGGTGACATCGACGTTGGAAACCTCCATGAAACGTTGCAGCACCACCCCCACCCCCTCGGTGCCGGGGTCGGCCTCACGGGGAGCGCCCGAGGCCTCGGTGGGGCGGAAAAGATTGCCGCCTTCGGCCCGCAGGCCGCCGGGGTTGACAAAGTCGTGGAGGGTGAGCTGGCCGGCGGCGATGATCTCCTGGGCCGCGTTCTTGGCCTCGATGATCCCGTTGGCCCCGATGCTCAGGCTGGTGGTCTCCGGTGGAATCACGAATTCCGGCTGCAGGCGGTCGCCGTTCTGGGTGACGATGAAGCCGTCGGCATCACGGGTGAAGGCGCCGGCCCGGGTGTAAAATTCCTCCCCGTCCCGCGTCACCTGAAAAAAGCCCCGGCCCTCGATGGCCAGGTCCAGGTCGTTGCCGGTTTCATGGATGCTGCCCTGGGTGAAGATCTTCTGGGTGGAGGTGGCGATCACCCCCAGGCCCACCTGGATGCCGGAGGGCACCTGGCCGCCGTCGATGGTCTCCGCCCCCACCGCCCGCAGCTCCTGGTAGTAGAGGTCTTCGAACTGGGCCCGGCTCTTCTTGAAGCCGGCGGTGTTGACATTGGCCAGATTGTTGGAGATGGTGTCCAGCTGCAACTGCTGGCCCCGCATGCCGGTGGTGCCGGAATATAGCGCGCGGATCATGGGTCAATCCTCCCTGTTTGGTCCCGAAATTTGATTACTAGGCTAATTTGCCCACTCTGCGTACCGCCAGATCGTCCATCTCGTCCACCGCCTGGATCATCTTCTGCTGGGCCTCGTAGTTGCGGTAGAGTTCGATCATCGAGGTCATCTCCTCCATGGAGTTGACGTTGGATTTTTCCAGAAAACCCTGGCGGACCTGGAAGTTCAGGGCCGCCATCTCCTCGCCCTCCTCGGTGAGCCGGAAAAGGTTCTTGCCTTCCTTGACCAAGGCTGTCAAATCATTGACGGTGACGACCTCCAGTTGGTTGACCATGGCCCCATCCACCAGAACCCGGCCGTGGCGGTCCACGCTGAAATCGGCACTTTCCAGGACCACCGGGCCGCCGTCCCCCAGGACCAGGCCGCCGCCGGGCAGCCGCAGCTGGCCCAGGGGGTCCAGTTCGAAGTTGCCGGCCCGGCTGTAGCGCACCCCCTGATCGGTCTGGATGCGGAAGAAACCGTCGCCGGTGATGGCCAGGTCGAGGGGGTTGCCGGTGGGCTGGGTGTTGCCCTGCTGCTGGTCGGTGAGAATGTTGAGGGCCTTGCCCACCCGTTGACGATCCCGGGTGACGTTGTAGAGCATCTCCCAGAAGGTCACCGATTCAAGCTTATAGCCCACGGTGTCGACATTGGCCAGGTTGTTGGCCACCTGGTCCAGGCGACGCTCCTGGGCCAGCATGGTTTCAACCCCTTCGAGCATCCCCAGGCGGTTATGGATATACATGGCTTCTCCTCCGGTGGTTTGGTTCCCGTACTCGGGGGTAAAGCCATGCAATCATCGTGCCACTTTGGGGGGCATCTCCTGGTTGGTTCGGTAGATAAAGGCGAGGATTTCGGCGACCAGCAGGTAGGTTTCGGGGGGAATTTCCTGGTTGAGATCCAGGCGGGAGAGGATTTCGGTGAGGTCGGCGTCCTGGTGGATGGGGATCTGGTACTCGCGGGCCAGCTCGAGCAATCTCTCCGCCAGCAGGCCGCTGCCCTTGGCCACCATCCGCGGGGCGCCTTGCCGGTCGGTGTCGTAGCTTAAGGCCACCGCCTTCTTGCGGGGCGCTTTCCTGTCGGCGGGTTTGGCGGTCATGGGCTCGATTTTCCGGGTGGTTTGGCAACTGACCAGGATATAAACCGCAAAGCCTTGTAAGTTCAAGGGCTAATTGGTGCCGGCCCCGGCGGGGGCGCATTTTATAATTTCCCCGCCGCTCTTTTGTGATACCATGGCGGGGTGAACACAACGTAATACCCGCGGACCCTGCGGGTCCCTTCCGTTAATCGGCAACTTCAAAGAGGTGAACCATGCAACTGCACGACCCCAATCTGCACCTGAAACTGATCGAGATGTGCGACTGCTACCTGGAAACCGATTTTCCCACCCAGTTGCGCCAGGCCGCCGGCGAGGGGGGGGATCTCCGGGAGGGGGCCATCAAGTACCTGGCCCTGGCCCTGCTCCACGCTTTGACCGAAAAGGCCGGCAAGCTTACCCTGAGGCAGAAGAAGGACAAGGTGACGGCGACCATTAAGAGTGATGCTGAAAAGGAGACGATTCCCGCCCCGACTCCCGAGCTGTTCGCCGAGATCATCGCGGTGGTCCGGGTCATTCTCCACAGCGAGGCCGACAAGGAGAAAACTCTGCTGGTCCTCGGTCTGCGCAGCGGTGAGGTGGAGTTGCAGGTGAAGCTGGACCGGGAAGAGGATAAAGAGGTACTCAGGATCAAGTTTCCCCAGGGTTGAAAGAGATTTGACAACCGTAGAGCGAAAGGAGGACCATCCCATGCAGCTGCTGATTGTCTACTATTCCATGTACGGTCACATCCACCGAATGGCCCAGGCCGTGGCCCAGGGCGCCGCCGGCGTGGAGGGGGTGACGGTGGCCTTGCGTCGGGTGCCCGAAACCCTGCCCGATCAGGTGCTGGAAAAGATGGGGGCCAAGGCGTCGCTTGCCGGCCAGCAGGATGTGCCGGTCTGTACTCTGGAAGAGTTGGCGGCGGCCGACGCCGTGATCTTCGGCACTCCCACCCGCTTCGGCAATATGTGCGGGCAGATGCGCCAGTTTCTCGATGCCACCGGCCAACTCTGGGCCAATGGGAGTCTGGTGGGCAAGGTGGGCAGCGTCTTCACCAGCTCCAACACCCAGCATGGCGGTCAGGAGTCCACCATCCTCAGCTTCCACACCACCCTGCTTCACCATGGCATGGTGCTGGTCGGCCTGCCCTATACCTTTGCCGGCCAGATGAATACCGACGAGATTACCGGCTGTTCCCCCTATGGCGCCTCCACCATTGCCGGGGGCGACGGCAGCCGGACCCCCTCGGATAACGAACTGGCCGGGGCCCGTTTCCAGGGCGAGCATGTGGCCAGGATCGCCAAAAAGCTCAGCGCCTGAGCCGGGGATGTCGATACCGGGATGAAATTTTTTTTACCTTTGCTGGTCTTGGCCGCACTGCTGGTGGGGTTTACTAAAGGAGCGGTTGCCATGAACGATTCCAGGCCTTTTCCTATGCCCACGGTGGGCCTGGCTTTGGGTTCCGGGGGAGCCGGGGGGTTGGCTCATATCGCCATGCTGCGGGTGTTTGATGATCTGGGGATTAAGCCGGCCCGGATTACCGGCACCAGCATCGGAGCGGTGATCGGGGCCCTTTACGCGGCGGGGTTGAGCGCCGCCGAGATTGAAGAAATTTTTGCCGAATTCGGCGGTTCCAGCCTTGATGTTCTTTCCCGGCTGATCATGCCGGGTTCCGAACTGACCCTGGCTGCTCTGCTGAAAATCGACAGCAATGGAGGAATCTTCGATTCCGGCGGATTCCTCAAGTTTCTGGCCGGCAAGGTCGAGGCCCGCAGTTTTGAGGATCTTGCCATCCCCCTTGCGGTGGTCGCCACCGATTACTGGACCGGTGAAACCGTGGTGCTCGACCAGGGTGATCTGTTTACCGCCGTCCAGGCGAGCATGGCCGTGCCCGGGCTTTTTCCGCCGGTTCAGCGTGGTCAGCAACTTTTGATCGACGGCGGCACCTCCAATCCCTTACCTTTCGATCTTCTGCTTAAGCGGCACGACCTGGTTGTCGCCATCGACGTTTCCCGGTCGCGAACCCGCTCCGAGGAGCAACAGGTCGATTCCCTGGATTTGTTGCTGGGCAGTTTTACCATTATGCAGCAGTCCATCATCGCGGCCCGAATGGAGGCGGCGCAACCGGATATTTATATCAAGCCGGAACTTCATGATATCCGGATGCTCCACTTCAATCGAATCGAGGCTGTGCTAGAACAGGCGAAGCCAGCCGCGGCCGAGTTGCAACGCCGACTCGGCCAATACCATAAAAACGAGGATTAGGATTGGCGGCCAGAACCCCCAGGGCCCATGGCTGACAACCCTAAGCAGGATCAACCGAAGCGGCCGGTGATATACTCCTCGGTCCGCTGCTGGTCGGGGTTGGTGAACATCTTGCTGGTGGGGTTGAACTCGATCAGGTCGCCGACGAAGAAGAAGGCGGTGTGGTCGGAGATCCGGGTGGCCTGCTGCATGTTGTGGGTGACGATGACGATGGTCACCTGATTTTTCAATTCGCTCATCAGCTCCTCAATCCGCATGGTCGATTGCGGGTCCAGGGAGCTGGTGGGCTCGTCCATCAGCAACACCTCCGGCTCCACCGCCAAGGCCCGGGCGATGGAGAGCCGCTGTTGCTGGCCGCCGGAGAGCGAACCACCGGGGCTGCGCAGCCGATCCTTGACCTCTTCCCAGAGGGCCGCCTGGGTCAGGGCCCGTTCGGCCACCTCGTTGAGAATATCCCGCTTACGAATTCCCACCAGCTTGAGACCGGCCACCACGTTATCGAAGATCGACATGGTGGGGAAGGGGGTCGGTTTTTGGAAAACCATCCCGATCCGCCGGCGGATGGTCACCGGATCGACCTTGGGGGCGTAAATATCGTGGCCGTCCAGCAGGGCCTGACCGCTGACCCTGGCCCCCCGAGTCAGGTCATGCATCCGGTTCAGGGCCCGCAGAAAGGTGGTCTTGCCGCAGCCGGAGGGGCCGATCAGGGCGGTGATCTGCTTGTTGTAGATGGGGATGCTGACATCTTTGACCCCGGCGCTCTTGCCGTAGTAGACTGTGAGGTTACGGGTCTCCATCCGGATTTCTTCGGGCCGGATCTCTTCGGGCCGGATTTCCCCGGGCTGGTTCGGTTGTTGCTGGTTGTTGCTTGCTTCCATCTTTGAAACTCTCCGAACTGTTAGCGTCTGACGGCCAATCTGGCGGCAATGAAGGTGACGATCACCAGGCTCAACAGCACGATGCCCGCCGCCCAGCCCATCTCATGCCAGTGTTTGTAGGGACTGATGGCCAGGCTGTAGAGCCGTTGCGGCAGGGTATCCACCGGTCCCAGCAGCCAGCCGCTCAGGCGACTGGGCAGATAGTTGTTGCCGAACGAGGTGAACATCAGGGGGGCGGCTTCCCCCACCGCCCGGGCAAAGGCGATCAGGATGCCGGTGACCAGTCCCACCCGGGCGGTGGGGACGATGGTGGAGAGAATCACCCGCCAGCGGGGGAGCCCCAGGGCCAGGCCCGCCTCGCGGATCGACCAGGGGATGATCATCAGGGCGCTCTCGGTGGCCCGGGCAATGATCGGCAGCATCACGAAGGTCAGGGCGATGGCCCCGGAGATCCCGGAAAAGGTCCCCATGGGCTTGACGATCAGGGCAAAGGCCAGCAACCCCTTGAGGATGGCGGGCATTCCGTTCAAGGTGTCGTTGAGCAGCCGCAGCAGCGGGTTCAGGGGGTGGTCCGGGTACTCGGAGAGCATGATTCCGGCCCCGATCCCCAGGGGTACGGCCAGCACCAGGGCTAAAGAGTCCACCACCAGGGTGCCGATGATGGTGTGGACCAGGCCGGTGGCCTGACCCATTTGGGCCCGGGACGGCGAGCCCAGCTCCCGGGTGAAGAAATCCCAGTTGAGGGCGCCGAGCCCCTGGACCACCACGTAGCTGATCACAATCAGCAGCGGCACCAGCACCAGCAGGGTGGCGATGGCCAGCAGGCCCAGCATCAGACGATCGCGCAGGTAGCGGCGGCCCAGGCTGATGGGGGCTGGCATTTCCCGGATACTCATACCGATCGTCCTCCCGAAACCATCATCTTACGTTGAATATAGGCGGCGACCAGATTGACGATCAGCGAGATCAGAAAGAGGTAGAAGCCGATGGCCATCAGGCTGGCAAGGTGCAGGTTTTCCACCGCCTCCCGGAATTCGTTGATGATCACCGAGGGCATGGTGGCCGCCGGCCCGAAGAGGTTGAAGGGCAGGGTGTTCTTGTTGCCGATCAGCATGGCCACCGCCATGGTTTCGCCGATCGCCCGGCCAAAGGAGAGAATGGCCCCGGCGATGATGCCGCCCCGGGCGTAGGGCAGCACCGCCATCCGGATCACTTCCCAGCGGGTGGCGCCCAGGGCCCAGGCCGCTTCCCGCTGGGAGGCGGGCACCAGCCGGATGGCATCGCGGCTCAAGGCGGCGGTGAAGGGGACGATCATCAGGGCCAGCACGATGGTGGCGGTGGTCATCCCGTAGCCGATGGGGCTGCCCAGAATCGGCAGCAGGTCGGGCTGGTTTTCCGCCGCCCAGAGGTAGATCGGCATATAGAACCTCTCCCGCATCCAGGGGGCAAAGACGAAGATCCCCCAGATTCCCACCACCACGCTGGGTACCGCCGCGATCAGATCGACCATGGCGTCGATGAGGTGGGCCAGCCAGCGGGGGGCGTACTCGGCGGAAAAGATCGCCACCGCGATGGCCGGCAGAAAGGAGAGGACTAAAGCCGCCACGCTGGTGACGATGGTGCCGATCAGAAAGGGCAGGGTGCCGAAACTTAAGGTGATGGCCGGGTCCCAGGAGGTGCCGGTCAGAAAACCAAAAAAACCGAAGGTGGTGATCGCCGCTTCCCCCTCCCGGTAGAGGACCACCGCCAGCGAGATGGCCAGTCCCATCAGGAGCAGCCCGAACATGGTCACCAGGAGCGCGAAGATCCGGTCACCCAGCCAGCGGTAGAGCAGGGGCGGGGTGCGGCGGATCAGTTCCGAGGCGGATGGGTTGGCCTGCAAGTCCGGATTCCTCATCTTTAAAGTTGTCGCTTAAAAGGCGGTCCAGGCCCGGAGCTCTCACGCTTCGGGCCTGGAGGGGAAAATAGGGGGGAAATGTTTGTTTTTGGTTAGAGTTTCTTTAGGGTTCGGTAATGCCTAGAGGCCCGCCTCCCGCAGGATTGCGGCCCCCAGCTTTTCCTCCTGCCACTTGATCTGGCGGATCATGGCCAGGTTGCGGTCGACGGCCGCCCGGGGCAGGCGGGCAAAGCCCAGGGACTCGGAAAGCTCTTGGCCGTCGGTAATGGCCCAGATCAGGAAGCGGAGCAGTTCCGCCGCCTGCTCCCGATTGGCGATGGCCCGGTTTTTATCCAGGTTTTCATAGACCAGCATCCAGGCGAAACCGGCGGCGGGGTAGCCGTCCGGGGCCGGGGTGTTGGTGAAGAGCACCCGGGTATCCGTCGGCAGTTCGATATCGGCGGCGGCGGTGGTGGCGGCGTAGCTGGGTTCGATCAGGTTGCCGCTGGCATTGATCAGGTAGGCGTAGCTGATCTCGTTGAGCAGGGCGTAGGAGAGGGAGTTGTAGCCCAAGGCGCCGGGGGTGTTGATCACCACCCCGGCCACCCCTTCGTTGCCGTTGCCGCCCACCCCGGTGGGCCAGTTGACGCTGGTGGCATAGCCGACCCTGGCAGCCCACTGCGGGGAAACCCGGCTCAGATAGCTGGTCCAGACATTGGTGGTGCCGGAACCGTCGGAGCGGTGGACGATGGTCACCGGCAGGGGCGGCAGCTTAACCCCGGGGTTGAGGGCGGCGATTTTGGGATCGTTCCAGCGGCTGATCTTGCCCAGGAAGAGATCGACCAGCACCTCGCCGTTGAGCACCAGGCCCTTTTTGACCCCGGGCAGGTTGTAGGTGGGGACCACGTCGGCCAGGGTGATGGGCAAGTTGAAGGCGTTGCCGCCGGTGTTGCTCTTGATCTCGGCCATCACCTGGTCGGAGAGGAAGGCCTCGCTCATGCCGAACATCACGGTCTGCTCGATGAACTGGCGGATGCCGCCGCCGGAGCCGATGGACTGATAGTTGAGGGTTACCCGGCCGGCGGTTTTGGTGCGGTACTGGTCGGCCATGGCGGTGACCAGGGGGGCGGGAAAGGTGGCCCCGGCCCCGAGCAGGTCGAGCCGCTGGGCCCAGGCCGCTCCGGCGGTCCCGGTCAGGGTGAGCAGGGCCGCGACCGCCAGCACCGCGAGGCGGCCGCGCAGGCCGGGCTGTTGACACTTTACTGTTTGCTTCATGGTGGCTCTCCTTGGAGTTGAACGTTGGTTGCCCGGCGGCGGGGGGGCCGCCGCCGGATCTTTAACCGCTTCGACTGGAGCAAGGATGAGCCTGAAATGTTCAGCTTTGATTAGGGAATCTTTCGGAATTGGTAAATTGTGACCGGACGATTTACCGGCAATTTAAGGATGTGGACCACTTGCCAGGTTCGGTGGCGGGGGAGCTTGGCGCAATTGGAGCAGTTCGCTCTGGATTTCAGGTTGACCCTCGGCTGCGCCGATAGAAGCGGGCCAGGCGCTCGGGGGTGATCCCGAGCAGGAAGCACAGCACCATCAGTTGGTTGACGAGAAAGATTCGCAGGACCCCCTGTTGCTGCCAGTACCGGGCGGCTCCGCAGCAGGGGCGAGGAGGGGGAGGGTGTAGCGGGTTTCGACCACCACTTTCCGCGCTTGGGTAAAAATTTGCGGGTCTTACAGGCCGGAACCCCCGATGATGCCGATAACACCCATAGCTTGACCTGTAAGGGTTTCTAACGTATAAAGTTCGGTGGGAGCGAGGATAACCGTCTGGTATGGAAAAAACTGCTCCGCCCCACTCGCGAGGGCGGAGCATAGTTATTGTTACCAGCGCCGGCCCGAGAAGACAAGGAGAAAGGAACGGTTTATGGCTGACGACTATTACGAGAAAAAGGATTTGCAGGATTTTCCCAGGATTGCCGAACAGGCCCCGGAGCAGGGGCGGGCTTTTTTCGACTACTATGCCAAGGCCACCGCCCCCGGGGCCCTGAGCGCCCGGGAAAAGGCCCTGATCGCCCTGGCGGTGGCGACGGTGCGCCACTGCCCTTACTGCATCGACGCCTACACCAACAAGTGCCTTTCCCTGGGGCTGACCGGCGATGAAATGCTGGAGGCCATCCATGTCGGGGCGGCCATGGTGGCCGGCGACACCCTGGCCCACGCCACCCAGGTTCGCAAGATCCTCCGGCAAAAGGAGATGTAGCCCGATGTCGGTACCCGGTCCCTCCTTCAGGGAATGTCTGCGCCGCTCCGGTTTTTTCCCCTTCCGGGCCGCCGCGGTCAAGATTCTCCAGCTTAACATCACCCGGCGCTGCAATCTCCGCTGTCGGCACTGCCACGTCGAGGCCGGCCTTGAACAGGACCGCCAGATGAATGACGCCGTGCTGGAAAAATGCCTCGAGGTGGCGGCGTTGCCCGCCATCACCACCCTGGATGTCACCGGCGGCGCTCCGGAACTCCATCCCCGGTTCCGCGAACTGGTGGCCCGCCTGGCCGCCCTGGGCAAGCGGCTGTTGGTCCGGACCAACCTGGTGATCCTCCAGGAAGCGGAATTTGCCGATCTGGTTGAGTTTTACGCGCGCCACCGGGTGGAACTGGTGGCCTCCCTGCCCGATGCCCGGGGTGAGCGAACCGACCGGCTCCGCGGGGCGGGGGTTTTCGCGGCGATCATCGCGGTGATGCGGCGGCTCAACTCCCAGGGCTACGGCCGCTCCGGCAGCGGTCTGGTTTTGGATCTGGTCCACAATCCGGTGGGCGCCTATCTGCCCGGCGAACAGGGAGCCCTGGAAGCCGACTATCGCCGGGTTCTGGCCGAACAGCACGGGGTGGAGTTCAATCAGCTTTTCTGCCTGACCAACTGCCCGGTGGGCCGCTATCTCGAATACCTGCAAAGCTCGGGCAACCTGGCCGACTACATGCTGGCCCTGCAGGCGGCCTACAATCCCGCCGCCGCCGGCCGGGCAATGTGCCGCGAGACCATCTCCGTCGGTCCCGACGGCACCCTTTACGATTGCGATTTCAACCAGATGCTGGACCTGCCGGTGGCCGGCAACACCCCGGCAAATATTTTTTCCTTCGACCACCGGGCCCTGGCCGGGCGGGAAATCGTCACCGCCGATCACTGCTTTGCCTGCACCGCCGGGGCGGGTTCGTCCTGCCAGGGGGCCACCTTGCCAACGGCCGACCTGCAAAGGACGGCGGCAAAATAACCAACGGCCTGGTCAGGGTTTTGCTTGGAATGCTCTGCTTATTCGGGTTCTACTTACCGGAGCGGCTGGAATTCAACCATGACTGGAGCTAGACAACCTGATGCAAAGTCGCTTATTGCTTTTGGCCGGCCTGGTCGTGGCCGGTCTCCTGGCTTTTGTGTTGCTGCCGGTGCGGGAGCTGGCCCTTGACCTGCTGCAATGGGTGGAGGGCCTGGGTTTTGCCGGCTACGCGGTTTTTTCCCTGCTCTACGCTTTTTTCACCGTCCTCTTTTTGCCTGGTTTCATTCTCACCGTCGGGGCGGGGGCGATTTTCGGCCTGTTCGGAGGCTTTGTCGCCGTCTCGGTGGGCAGTACCGCCGGGGCCGCCCTGGCCTTTCTGCTGGGCCGCTTTCTGGCCCGGGAAGCCATTGAAAAAAAAGTGGCCGCCAACGCCAAATTCACCGCCATCGACGCCGCAGTGGCCCAGCGGGGCTGGAAAATCGTCTTTTTGACCCGGCTGAGCCCGATTTTTCCTTTCAACCTGATCAACTACGCCTACGGTCTGACCAAAATCCCTTTTTATCATTACGTCCTGGCCTCCTGGGTCGGGATGATGCCCGGCACCCTGCTCTACGTTTACGCGGGAGCCCTGGCCGGCAACCTGGCCCGGGCGGCCCTGGTCGAAAGTCCGCCGGCCGGGCCCTGGGAGCTGGTCTTTCAGGGGCTGGGGCTGCTGGCCACCCTGGCCGTCACCATTTATATCACCCAGATCGCCCGTAAGGCTTTGCGAGAGGCCGTACCCACCCCGGAGGGAACAAAAGATGAGCAAATATGACTATGATCTCGGCATTATCGGCGGCGGGGCGGCGGGTCTGACCGTGGCTTCGGGGGCGGCCCAACTGGGAGCCAGGACCCTGCTGGTCGAAAAGGAAGAGGCCCTGGGCGGCGACTGTCTTCATTATGGATGCGTGCCCAGCAAAACCCTGATCAAGACGGCCCATGTCTATCATCTGATGAAAAGCGGGCCCCGCTTCGGCTTGCCGGCGCTTTCGCCCCCGCCCGTTGATTTCCGCCAGGTTTCGGCCCGGATTCGTTCGGTAATCGGCGTGATCCAGCAGCACGACTCGGTGGAGCGCTTTTGCCGGCTCGGGGTCAAAGTGGAGTTCGGGGATCCGCGCTTTAGCGATGAACATACCATTTCCTTGGCCGGCCGGTCGATTTCCGCCCGCAGCTGGGTGGTTGCAACCGGTTCTTCCCCGGCAGTGCCGGCGATTGAAGGCCTGGAGCGGACTCCCTATCTGACCAACCGCGAAATCTTCTATCTGGACCGGTTGCCCGCCTCGCTGATCGTGCTCGGCGCCGGGCCCATCGCCATTGAGATGGCCCAGGCCTTCGGCCGGCTGGGCAGCAGGGTGACGGTGATCCAGCGCAGCGGCCAGATCCTCAGCAAGGAGGACCCCGATCTGGCGAGCCTGGTCCAGCAGGAACTGGAGCGGGAAGGGGTGGTTTTCGAGCTTGACGCCGCAGTGGTCCGGGTCGGCGATCTGGGCCGGGAGCGTGAAGTGGTGGTCAGAAACCAGGCCGGCGAGAACCGGACCCTTAAGGCCGAGGCCCTGCTGGTGGCCTTGGGCCGTTCGGCCAATGTGGCGGGCCTGGGGCTCGATAAGCTGGATATTGCCGCCGATCAGCGGGGGATCAAGGTCGATAGTCGGCTCAGGACCAGCCACAAGCATATTTACGCCGCCGGTGATGTCATCGGCGGTCATCAGTTCACCCATGTCGCCGGTTACGAAGGGGGCGTGGTGCTGCGCAACGCCGTTTTCCATCTACCCCAGAAGGTCGATTACACCCGGGTTCCCTGGTGCACCTATACCCAGCCGGAACTGGCCAGCATCGGGCTTAACGAGAAAAGGGCCCGGGCGGCCGGGATCGATTACACGGTCTGGAGCGAAGAGTTCGCCGCCAACGACCGGGCCCTGGCCGCCGGGGAGAGCGGCGGCCGGATCAAGCTGCTGCTGGATCAGCGGGAAAAACCGCTGGGGGTGCAGATCCTGGGGCCCCGGGCCGGTGAACTGCTGAGCGAATGGGTGGCGGTCTTCAACGGCGGGGTGGGTTTGGCCAAAATCGCCGCCGCCATTCATCCCTATCCCACCTTGGGGGAGATCAACAAAAAGGTGGCCGGGGCGATCTTCGCCCCCAAGATTTTTTCCCCTTTGGTCCGCAAGGGGCTCAAGTTCTTTTTCAGCTTCAAGGGCCGGGCCTGTGGCGAGAACCAGGACCAGGCCGGGCAATAAAGGCCTTCCGGGCCAAACCTCAACGGGAGGCAACCTTTATGGCCAGTGGCAAGCTCAGCGCGGAACAGCAGCGCCTCGCGGCCCGGCAGCAGGGCCGGCAGGACTGGCACCTCTGGGGGCCCTATTTAAGCGAACGGGCCTGGGGCACGGTGCGGGAAGACTACAGTCCCGAGGGCGAGGCCTGGGATTATTTCAGCCACGAGCAAGCGGTCAGCCGGGCTTACCGCTGGCATGAAGACGGCCTGGGGGGTATCTGCGACGCCGGCCAGCGGCTGTGTCTGGCCGTGGCCCTCTGGAACGGGCGCGATCCCATCCTCAAGGAACGGATGTTCGGCCTCACCGGCAAGCAGGGCAACCATGGCGAGGACGTCAAGGAGTATTATTTTTATCTCGACGCCACCCCCAGCCACAGTTATCTCCGCTACCTCTACAAATATCCCCAGGCCGAATTTCCCTATGCCGAGCTGGTGGCGGAAAACCGGCGGCGTTCCCGCCAAGACCCCCCTTTTAGCCTGCTGGACACCGGCGCTATGGCGGAAAACCGCTACTGGGATGTGGAAATCAGCTATGCCAAGCAATCCCCCACCACCATCGGCATCCTGATCAGGGTCGGCAACCGGGGGCCGGCCGCCGCGACCCTCCACCTGCTGCCCAGCCTCTGGTTCCGCAATACCTGGTCCTGGGAGGATGGCGGCGCGGCGGAAAAACCGGTTCTGCGGCTGATTGAGTCCGACCGGGCCGCCTGGGCGGTGGAAGCCCGCCACGCCGGCCTGGGCCGCTATTTTCTTGCCGGCCGCCAAGTCGCCCGCTGCCTGTTCAGCGAAAACGAGAGCAACCAGGAACGCCTTTTCGGCGCCGCCAATCCCGCGCCCTATGTCAAAGACGCCTTCCATCGCCGGGTCGTGGAGGGTGACAAGGGGGCGGTAAATCCGGCCGCCACCGGGACCAAGTTCGCCGCCTGGCATGAGATCACCTGCGAGCCCGGGGAAGAGCGCCAGGTGGAGCTGCTGCTGACCGCCCAGCCCCTCCGGCCGAAGCCCTTTGCCGGCTTGAGCGCCCTGTTTGCCCGGCGCCGGCGGGAAGCCGACGCTTTTTACGCCCAACTGCTGCCGCAGGCCAGCGGCGAAGACGCCCTGATTTTTCGCCAGGCCATGGCCGGGATGATCTGGAGCAAACAGTTCTACCACTTCGATGTGGCCCGCTGGCTCGATGGTGACCGCCATCCGCCGCCGCCGGCGCGAACCATGGGGCGCAACCGCAACTGGCGCCACCTTCAGGCCGCCGATATTATTTCGATGCCCGACAGCTGGGAATATCCCTGGTTTGCCGCCTGGGATCTGGCCTATCAGGCCATGGTCTTCGCCCACCTCGATGTCGATTTCGCCAAGGAACAGCTCGAACTGCTCCTGCGCCACCGCTATCTCCATCCCAACGGCCAGATTCCCGCCTATGAATGGGACTTCGGCGACATCAATCCGCCGATTCACGCGGTGGCGGCCCTGAAGGTCTTCCGGGCCGAGCGCCGCCTGCGAGGCTGCGGCGATCTCCACTTTCTCCGCCGGGTCTTCAACAAGCTGATCATGAACTATACCTGGTGGCTCAATCGCCATGACCGCGACGGCCTCAATGTCTTCGAGGGCGGCTTCATGGGCCTGGACAACATTTCCGTTTATAATCGCTCCCAGCCGCTGCCCCCCGGCTTCAGCCTGAAGCAGGCCGATGCCACCGGCTGGATGGCCATGTGCGCCCTCAACCTCACCGGAATGGCCCTGGAACTGGCCCGGGAGGAGCAAGAATATGAGGATATGGCTATTCAGTGCTATCAGCAGTTTCTGGCCATCGCCAACGCCATTGCCGGGCACAGCGCTCAGCGACCGTCGCTCTGGGACCAGCAGGCCGGCTTTTTCAAGGATTTTCTCACCACCCCCGACGGTGAATTCCATCATATCGATGTTTATTCCTATGTCGGCCTGATCCCCCTGCTGGCCACGGAAATCGTGACCCCCGACATCATTGAGAAAGTGCCCCGCTTCAAGGCCCTGCTCGAGGAACATCGAGGCGGGATGTTCGACGGCCATACCATCTGCGCCTGTCCCAACAGGACCAACGAGCACGGGGAGCGGCTGCTGGCCCTGGTGGATCACACCATGATTCCCCGGATCTTGAAGCGGCTCCTCAACGCCGAGGAATTTTTTTCCCCCTACGGGATTCGCGGAGTCAGCCGGATTCACCGGGAACATCGGCAACTGGGGGATCTGCCGGGCCTGGGCCAGGCCCTGATCGAATATGAACCGGGGGAAGCGCAATCAGGTCTTTTCGGGGGCAATTCCAACTGGCGGGGACCGGTCTGGATGCCGATCAACTATTCCATTATCCAGGCTCTGACCAAATTCCATCGCTATCTTGGTCCCGATTTCAAAGTGCAGGTGCCGGGGCGGGGGGATGGCGAACTGGACTTGCGGCAAGTGGCCGATCTGCTTGCGGAAAGTTTAATCAATATCTTTCGCCGCGACGACCAGGGCCGCATTCCGGGCCTGGCGGCGGAGAGCCCCTTTCAGCACGATCCGGCCTGGCGCGACCTGCGCTTGTTCCACGAGTACTTCCACGGCGATACCGGCCTGGGTCTCGGGGCTTGCCACCAGACCGGCTGGACCGGTCTGGTCGCCAACCTGATCAAGCGCCGCTATACCCTGTTGCAGGCCGGCACAGGGGAGCAAAAATATTCGCGAAATGAGATCCGCCATCGGCAAGCTGGACAACCTGGTGGCTCTCCTTGGAGTTGAACGTTGGTTGCCCGGCGGCGGGGGGGGGGCGCCGCCGGATCTTTACCGCTTCGACTGGAGCAAGGATGAGCCTGAATGTTCAGCTTTGATTAGGAAATCTTTTTACTTTGATGAAAATGGGCGGCCTACCGCTTATGGCAACGGTCGCAGTTGAGCGAACTGGCGCAGGAGGAGCTGGGGAAAGCGGTGCCGTCGACCCGGTGGCAGTCGAAGCAGAATTTGCCGTCGTTGTGATCGGCCATGGAGATCGTCGCCCCCCTTTGCATGGGAAAAACTTCGGCGTGGCAGGCGTTGCAGTTCAGCCCTTGGTCGGCGTGGAACTGGCCATCGAAAATCACCTTGCCGGGGCCGCCCCCGGCGTACTCCACGGTTTGGCCGGGGGGGACGGCGCCGGCGGTGGTTGCCAGGGCCAGAAGGGCGATCAGGGCGGCCACGGTGGCGGTAAATTTCATCATCTGCTCCTCCTCTGTTGCTGATTTTTAATCAAATATCACTTTGTGGTAAGACGGTTGCCTATTTTGCCACTCTATTGGCTGAAAAACCATTTTGTCAATCATGAATTTTGCGGGGAGGGCCGGTTGGGGAATCTAGAGCGGCCAGATCCAGAGCAGCATCGGAACACTGACCGTCACCACCAGGAGATCGGTGGGCAGGCCCATGCGCCAGTAGTCGCCGAAACCGAAGCCGCCGGGGCCTAAAATCAGGGTGTTGTTCTGGTGGCCGATGGGGGTGAGGAAAGCGCAGGAAGCGCCGATGGCCACCGCCATCAGGAAGGTGTCCGGGTTGACCCCGAGTTGGGTGGCGGCACTGATGGCGATGGGGCACATCACCGCGGCGGTGGCCGCGTTGTTCATGAAATCGGTGAGCAGCATGGTGGCGACCAGCAGCACCACCAGGGCGATCACCGCCTGGCCTTGGGCCACGTTGGCCAGCAGGAAGCCGGCGATCAGGTCGGCGGCGCCGGTGGAGGCCATGGCCCCCGCCACCGGCAGCATGGCGGCCAGCAGCACCACCACCGACCAGTCGATGGCCAGGTAGACCGAGCGCAACGGCACCACCCGCAGGGCGACAAAGGCCAGGACCCCGGCGGCAAAGGCGATGGGGGGTGCCAGCAGGCCCAAGGCGGCGGTGGTCACCGCCAGGGCCATGATCAGCCCGGCAATCAGGGCCTGGCCCCTTTGCGGCACCCGGATATCACGGGTGGCCAGGGGTAGGCAGCCGAATTCGGCGGCAAAGGCGGCCAGGGCTTCCGCCGTGCCCTGCATCAGCAGGACATCGCCGGCCTGGATGGGGGTGGTGCGCAGCCGTTTGATCGTGCGGTAGCCCCGGTGGGAGATGGCCAGTAGATTGATGCTGTAGCGGGTGCGCAGTTGCAGGTCGGTGGCCGAACGCCCCACCAGCAGCCCGCTGGGCATGGCCACCAGCTCCTGGATCACGATCTCGTCGGGGCCTCTCTTCTCGTCGTTCTTCTCCGGGGTGGCTGGTTCTTCACCGGGTTTCCCGGCCGGGGCTTCGTTGTTTGCCGGTTCCGGTTCTTCCGGCGGCGGCACGTCCTCTTCCAGCTTCAAGCCCAGGCTGGAGAGGGCCCCGGCCAGGGATTCGGGTTCGGCCTGGATGATCAGAATGTCGTCCGGGCGCAGGACCCGGCCCGGCCAGGGTGCCGAGAGGCGGAAATCCTGGCGCACCAGGCCCAGGATCTGGGCGTCGGCCTCGTCGAGGATCTGCTCCGCTTCCCGCAGGGAGAGGCCCGCCGCCTTGCTGCCTTCCACCACCCGGACTTCACTGTGATAGGTCCCGGTATCAAACCCGGCGCTGTCGGTCCGTTTCTGGGCCGGCACCAGGCGCCAGCCCACCAGCCCCACAAAGAGTACTCCGACCACGGTGATTGCCGCCCCCACCGGCAGAAAGTCGAACATGGCGAAACCGCCCGGGCCGTTTTCGGCCCGGAAGCCCGAAACGATCAGGTTGGGCGGGGTGCCGATCAGGGTGGTGGTGCCCCCCAGGATCGAGCCGAAGGCCAGGGGCATCAGGATTTTGCCCGGCGGCAGCTCCTGCTTGGCCGCCAGTTGAATGGCCACCGGCATCAGCAGCGCCAGGGCGCCGACGTTGTTCATGAATCCCGAAAGTACCGCGGCCAGGCTGGTCAGGGCCAGGATGCTGACCGTCGGCCCCGCCGCCTTGGGCATTATTTTCTGTACCACCAGGTCCACCGCCCCGGTGATCTGCAGGCCGTAGCTGAGGACCAGGACGCAGGCCACCGTGACCACCGCCGGATGGCCGAAGCCGGCAAAGGCCTCCCCGGCCGGGACCAGCCCGGTCAGCACGCAGACCAGCAGGGCGGCCACCGCCACCATATCGTGCCGCCAGCGGCCCCAGAGAAACATGGCCATGGCGGCGATAATCACCGTGATGATGATGAGCTGGTCGTTCATGTGCCGCAGTGTGCCCGCAAAAAAAAACGGCGTCAAGCCCAGAGTAGTTGGGGTGAATGGTTGACCGGCTCCCGGCAGTTGTGGTCCAATCGGGTTTGGGCGGTCAACGGCCAAGTTCAATTTACTCTTTGCTGGAGCGTAAGTCATGGCGGCAAGCAGTCATCGGCGGCTGGTCTGGTACCTTTATCCCAGCCATGTTCTGATCGCTTTAGCGGCCCTGCTGGCGGTTTCCTGGCTGGCCGGCAGTTCGGTGCGCGGTTTTTATCTCCAGCAGGTGGAGCTGGACCTGGAAGCCCGGGCGGTGCTGCTGCACGGCAAGGTGGCCGAGCTGGTGCGGGCCGCTCAGCTGGAATCCTTGCAGAGCTACTGTCGGGAAGCGGGCCGGGCCTCCGGCACCCGCCTCACCGTGGTCGCCCCCTCGGGTCTGGTCCTGGCCGACTCCGAGCAGGAGCCGGCGGCCATGGAAAATCATGGCGGCCGGCCGGAGATCATCGCCGCCCTGGCCGGCCGGAGTGGCGGTGATCGCCGTTTCAGCAGCTCGGTCCAGTACGACACCATGTATGTGGCGATTCCCCTGATGCAGGAGGGTCAGGTGGTGGGAGTGCTGCGGACCGCCATCGCCCTGACCGCCGTTAACGAAGCCCTGGCCGAGATTCTGCGGCAGATCGCCCTCAGCGGGCTGTTGATCGCCCTGCTGGTGATCATGCTGGCTTGGCTGGTGGCCCGCCATTTAAGCCGCCCGTTGGAGGAGATGAAGGCGGGGGCCGAGCGTTTTGCCGCCGGTGAACTCAGTGGCGGGATCACCGAAGATGGGCCGGAGGAGGTGGTCGCTCTGGCCCGGGCGATGAACCGGATGGCCGGACAGCTTGACCGGCGGCTGCGGACCATCGAGCGCCAGCGGGGGCAGTTGCAGACGGTTTTCTGCAGCATGGTGGATGGGGTGATCACCGTGGACGGGCCCGAACGGGTGGTGGAGATCAACCAGGCCGCCGCCGATCTACTGGGGGTGCAACCGGAACGGACCAAAGGTAAAAATATCGAGGTGGCCATCCGCAACAGTGCCCTTAAACAACTGATTCGCCAGACCTTAACCGGCGGGGAGCCGGTGGAGAGCGATCTTACCCTGCTGGGTCCGCAGGGAAGGGAACATTTCTGCCGGGTCCAGGGCAACCGCCTGGCCGATCTGGATGATCGGGGCCATGGGGCGGTGGTGGTGATCAGCGATCTCACCCGCCTGCGCCGCCTGGAAAGCCTGCGCCGCGATTTTGTCGCCAACGTTTCCCATGAGCTTAAAACTCCGATCACCTCCATCGAAGGTTTTGCCGAAACCCTGCTCGACGGGGCCCTGGAGGAACCGGAGGGGGCCCGCCGCTTCACCGGGATCATTCTCCAGCAATCCCGTCGGCTCCACGCCATTGTCGAGGACCTGCTGACCCTCTCCCGGATCGAGCAGGAGGACCGTCGCCGGGAGATTCCATTGCAGGAGTTGCCCCTGCTGGAGACCCTGCAGGCGGCGGTCCAGGTCTGCCGGGAGCGGGCGGCGGCGCGGGAGATGGCGCTTGCGCTGCACGGCCCGGAGAAGCTGCGGGCCTGGATCAATCCGGCCCTGCTGGAGCAGGCCCTGGTCAATCTGATCGACAACGCCATCAAGTACAGTCCGCCGGGCAGGCCCATCACCATCGAGGCCCGGTCCGGGGAGGGCGAAATCATGATCATGGTTCGCGACCGGGGGCCCGGGATTCCCGCTGCCGCCCTGCCCCGGCTCTTCGAGCGTTTCTACCGGGTGGACAAGGCCCGCAGTACCCGGATGGGGGGAACCGGTCTGGGGCTGGCCATCGTCAAGCATATCGTCCAGGCCCACCGGGGCCGGGTGGAGGTGAGCAGCGAGCCGGGCCAAGGCACGGTTTTTACCATTTATCTGCCCGATTCCGCAGACACCCCTTGATCTTCTCTTAATGGAAATCTAATCTAACGCTAACAAACGGGGACTATCTCTTTAGCAAGTTGTGACGGAAAAAAGCCATCTGTCCTTATGACCTTAGAGGAGTAATTCCATGCCCCGCCTGATCCAGGAGATTGATAAGATTAAAAACCGTACCGGGGAGCTGGCCACCCTGATCGAGGAAAATTTGCAGCGGGCGGTGAAATCCCTGCTGGAGAAGGACGCCGAGGCGGCCCGCCTGGTGGTCCGCCTGGACAAGGAGGAGATCGACCGGCTGGAGATCCTGCTGGAGGAGGAGTGTCTGCGGGTCATGGCCCTCTACCATCCGGTGGCCGGCGATCTGCGTTTTCTGGTCACGGTGTTGAAGATCAACGGCGATCTTGAGCGGATCGGCGACCTGGCGGCCAAGATCGCCGATAAGGTGCTGCAGATTGCCGAGATGGATACCGATGTTTATGATACCGCCGGGATGATGGTCCCGGAGATGTTCAAGTCGATGTATGAAAAGACCATGGGGATGCTGAAAAGCACCATGGACGCCTTTCATAACGAGGACACCGACCTGGCCTACAGGGTCTGTCTGACCGACGACGAGGTGGATACCGACAAGCGGGCGATCCGGGAGGAGCTGGAGGAGATCATCGCCCACAATCCGGCCCAGCATGTCTATCTGGCCAAATTGCTGGGGGTGGCCCGGTCCCTGGAGCGGATCGCCGACCACTGCACCAATATCTGCGAGGATATCATCTACATGGCGCAGGGCAAAATCGTGCGCCACAAGCTGGGGTGAACATGGGGCCGGAAAGTGCCAAACCGACCATCCTGATTGTCGAGGATGACGAAAATATTCAGCAGTTGGTGGGCTATAACCTGGTCAAGGCCGGGTTTCAGGTGATCTACGCCGATAACGGTGAACAGGCCTTATCCCTGGTTTTTCGGGACAAACCCGATCTGGTGATTCTGGATATCATGTTGCCCGGTCTGGACGGGCGCGAGGTTTGCAAAAAGCTGCGTCACGATCCCCGCAGCCGCCAGTTGCCGATCATCATGCTCACCGCCCGCGGTGCCGAAGATGAGATCAGCGCCGGCCTGGACCTGGGGGCCGATGACTACATCACCAAGCCGTTCAGTCCCAAGATCCTGATCTCCCGGATCAAATCAGCTTTGCGCCGCGGCCGTGAAGGCGACGGTGAGGGTCGGGAAGGGGGTGAGGGCGGGGTGGTAAGGCTGGCCGAAATCGTGATCGATCCCCGCCGCTACGAGGTGCTGGTCCGGGGGGAACCGGTGGCCCTGACCCTGTCGGAGTTCGGCATTCTGGAACTGCTGGCCCGCCGCCCCGGCTGGGTTTTCAGCCGCCAGCAGATCATCGACGCGGTGCGGGGTTATGATTACGCCATCACCCCCCGGGCGGTGGATGTGCAGGTTTTCGGCCTGCGCAAAAAACTGGGCGAGGCGGGCGGCTGTATCGAGACGGTGCGGGGAATCGGCTACCGGCTCAAGGCCTAGCGTTTTTCCCATGGATTTACCACCCCACCTGATCAGAGCCCGAATGATTCGCCGCTACCAGCGTTTTCTGGCCGACGTGCGCCTGGAAGACGGCCGCGAGCTCACCGTCCACTGCCCCAACTCGGGCAGCATGCTGGGCTGTATCGAGGAGAACGGGGAGGTCGTGCTCTCCGTTTCCACCAATCCCGGCCGCAAATATCCCCATACCCTGGAGCTGGTCAAGGTGGCCGGCGTTTGGGTGGGGATCAACACCGCCCGCAGCAACGCCCTGGCGCGGGAGGCCCTGGAGAACGGGGTGATCCGGGAGCTGCAGCCCCTGGCGGCGATCCGGGCCGAGGTCAAGGTTTCGGCCCACAGCCGCCTGGACTTTCTCCTCGACCACGGCGGCGGTCGGCTCACCTATCTGGAAGTGAAAAACTGCACCTTGGCCGAGGATGGCCTGGCCCTCTTTCCCGACGCGGTGACCAGCCGGGGGACCAGGCATCTTGGTGAGTTGCTGAGTCTGGTTCAGGCCGGGCATGGGGCGGCCCTGCTCTTCTGCGTGCAGCGTGGTGACGTGGGGAGTTTTGCCCCGGCCGGGCGGATCGATCCCGCCTACGCCGCCGCCCTGGGGGAAGCCGCCGCCGGTGGGGTCCGGATCCTGGCCTACCGGGCCGCCCCCACTCCCGGGCGAATCCTCCTCGATACCCCCCTGCCCGTGCGGTTGTCCCCTTAGCGGTCCGCTTACGGTACCCGCAGCAACAGAAAAAACAGGATAATCAGCCCCAGTGAGCAAACTCCGGCCAGGGGCCAGGGGGTGGGGGCCTGTTGGGTCCGCCGTCCCCGTTGGCGCCATTGGGCCAGCCACCGGCGGCGGCGAAATTCGGCGGCGGCCTGGAGATTTTGCCTTTGGCCCCGGTGGCGCTGCCACCAGCGAATCAGGCCGGCCAGCCGGTCATGGGGTTCCGGTCCAGGTTCCCCGGCAGCGTGGGGCCGCAGGTCCCGTTCCTTGGGCCTTGGCCGGAAGCGGCCAGCCAGTCCGGCCAGGGCCAGGGCCAGGATGATGGGGAGCAGGGCGGCGCCGATCTTGTCCCCGCCGGCAGCCGGCAGCCGGGCGGTTAATTCACCAAGCCCGGGCAGGAAAGACCAGAGCGGCGGCAGGCCGGAGATAGCCAGGATCGCCAGGGGCAACCGTCGGCCGCTGGCCCCGGCCGGGGTGGCGGCGCTCTTTTCCCCTTGGCGGAGAGCCCGGAGCCGGCGTAGGAAGTGGAGCATCAAAAGGGCGGTGAGCAGGGAGGAGGCGCTGAGCAACGGAGGCAGAAACTCCCGCCCGGCGGCGGCCTCCAGCAGCAGGTTTTTGGCGGCAAAACCACTGGTCAGGGGCGCTCCCGCCAGGGAAAGAGCTGGCAGCAGCACCGCCGCCGCCAGGAGCGGTTCCCTCAGGTTGATCCGGCCGGCCACCCCCACCGCCAGAAAGAGGGCGCCCTTGGCCAGGCCGTGGTGGACCGCGAAAAGCTGAATGGCGGCCAGGGCCGGTTCCCGGGCCGCCCCTCCAGCCAAAAACAGTCCCAGGCCCACGGTGAGCAGACCCATCTGGCTGATACTGGACCAGGCCAGCACCGTTTTGGGGTCATCCCGGGTCAACCCCTTGAGGGCGCCGTAACCGGCGGCGACCAACCCGAGCAGCAGGCACAGTGAACCCAGCTCCGGCCCGGCGCCATCACCGGGCAGAAAGCGGAGCCAGCCCAGCAGGCCCGCCTTGATCATTACCCCGGAGAGGACGGCGCTGGCCGGAATCGGGGCGGCGGGATGGGCCAGGGGCAGCCAGAAATGGAGGGGCACCATCCCGGCCTTGATTCCGAAGCCCAGCAGCAGACAGGCAATCAGGGCCGGCGGCAGCCCCGCCGGAGCAGGGAGGGCGGTCAGCTGCACTATGCCGCCGGTTTGCCAGACCAGACCCACCAGCCCGCAAAAGATCAAGACCTCCCCCAGGATCACCAGGGTCAGGTAGATCCGGCCGGCCCGCAGGGCGGCGGGATCGCGGCGGTGGATGACCAGGCCGTAGGCGCTCAGGCCCATCAGGGAGAAGAAGAGGTTGAAGCTGATCAGGTCCCGGGCGACGATCAGCCCGAAATTACCCGCCATGGCCGCCAGGAAGAAGAGCAGAAACAGATGGGCGCGGCGGTCCTCGGCCAGGTAGGCGGTGGCAAACCAGGCGGCGATCAGCCAGAGCCAAGCGCTGAGCAGCAGAAAAATCCGGCCGGTGGCGTCCAGGCCCAGTTCCGTCCCCAGCAGCAGCCAGGGCAGGGCCAGGGTCGTCCCCTCCTCCCCCAACAGGGCCAGCAGCAGGGCGGGGAGGGCGGCCATGGGGGCCAGCCGCCGGGTCGCCTCTCGCCGGGCCGGCCACCAGAGCGGCAGGGCCAGCAGCAGCGGGGTCAGGATGGTCAGGGCCAGCAGCAGGGCGGTGGGGGAGGAGGTCATGGCCGGAAACCTCCCAAGGCGATAATGGTGGCCCAGGAGAGAGGGCTCCAAGGGGCATTGGCCATGATTCCCGCCAGCAGCACCAGCAGGGCGGTGAGCAGCGAGGGAACCAGCAGCATCCAGTTGGCCTCCTGGCCGCCCCGGCGGTAATTGATCTGGCTGGCCCGATTATCCCGGAAGGGGGTGTGTTCCGGGGTCCGGAACCAGACCCGGTAGATTACCGGCAGGAAGTAGGCGGCGTTGAGCAGGGTGCTGAGCCCCAGCACCGCCAGCACCCAGGGCTGGCCCACCTCCAGCCCGCCCCAGCCCAGGTACCATTTGCTGAAAAATCCGGCCATGGGCGGGACTCCGATCATACCCAGGGCGGCGATGGTGAAGGCGGTCATGGTCCAGGGCATCCGCCGACCCATGCCGGTCATCTGGGAGATTTTATGCACCCCCAGGGTTTCGGCCAGGTTGCCGGCACAGAAAAAGAGGGTGATCTTCATCAGGCCCTGATGCACCAGATGGGCCAGGCCACCGATCACCGCGGTGGGGCCGCCCACCCCCACCCCCAGGGCGATATAGGAAACCTGGCTGACCGTGGACCAGGCCAGCCGCTTTTTCAGGCTGTCCTGGCTTAAGGCCCGCAACGAGCCGTAAATGATGGTCAGCGCCGCCAACCCCGCCAGCCAGGGCAGTACCGCCAGCAGGCGGGCGAACTCCACCCCGTAGATGTCGAAAACCACCCGTACGATCCCGAAGGCCCCGGCCTTGACCACCGCCACCGCGTGGAGCAGGGCGGAAACCGGGGCCGGGGCGGCCATGGCGACGGGCAGCCAGTAGCAGAAGGGGAAGAGGGCGGCCTTGACCCCCACCCCGGCAATCAGCAGGAAAAAGATCACCTGGAGACTGAAGCGGTGGTCGGGGCCGAGGGCCGTCAGGATTCCGCCGGGGGTGAAATTGAGGTCGCCGGCCAGGGTCCAGAGCCAGAGGGTGCCCAGTAGCAGCAGGGCGCCGCCCCCCACCGTGTAGTAGAGATAGATTCGCCCGGCCCGCAGGGCCTGGGGAGTGCCGCGATGGACCACCAGGGGGTAGGTGGCCAGGGTCAGCATCTCGTAGAAGAGCAGGAAGGTGATCAGGTTGCCGGCCAGGGCCACCCCCACCGTGGCGCTGACGCAAAGGCTGAAAAAACCGAAGAAACGGCTGCGGTTGGGCGAGTTTTCCAGATAACCCACGGCGTAGATGGTGGTGAGCAGCCAGAGTACCGCCGAGAGGGCGGCGAACAGCACCGACAGGGAGTCGGCCCGCAGGCTCAGGGTGATGCCGGGCAGGAAGGGGATGCCGGCCTCGTACTCCAGGCCCCGAAACATGCCGTGGATCATCACCCCGATCAGCACCAGCTTAAGCGTCGCCCCGCCCAGGTTGAGGAGGGTGCGCAGGCCGACGCTCTCCTCCCTCAGAAAGAAGATGATGATCCCGGCGACAAAGGAGCTGAAGAGAATGGCGATGGGCAGCCAGGCATTGATGTTGATCAGGGCCGGGGTGGCGTTCATGGCATCCTCCCCGGCTGGATCGGGCTGAGGTTGGGCAGGCCGCCCAGCCACTCCAGGGGCAGCCAGGGGAAAATCCCCAGCAGAATGGCGATCAGGGCCAGCAGCAGCGCCGGCCCTTCCAGGGACCAGACCACCTGCCGCTTCCCGGCGTCACTCACTGCTGGTTGCCCCGGCCCGCCCCCCCGTTTCCGGTCCGACTCGGAGCGGGTGAAGGTCCGGGCCACCGGCCGCAGCAGGTAGGCCAGGCTGAGCAGGCCGCCGCCGATGATGGCCGCGGTCCACCACCATTGCCGACCGGTGAGGGCGGCGTGGAGCAGGTACCATTTGCCGACGAAACCGCCGCTGGGCGGCAGGCCCATCAGGCTGACGGCGGCCAGGGCCAGGGTGAGGGAGGTCAGGGGCAGGGTGCGGCTCAGGCCGGTCAGGTCGGAGATCAGCAGCGGCCGGTTGGCTTTCCCCGCCGGCTGGCGCTGCTTGGCGATGGTTCCCGCCACCAGGAAGAGGGCGGCCTTGGCCAGGGCGTGGGCCGCCAGGAAAAAGAGCAGCCCGTAAAGGGCGCTGGCCGGTTCCGGTCCGGTGAGGAGGGGAAAAACCAGGAAGAGGTAGCCCATCTGGGCCACGGTGGAGTAGGCGATCAGCTCCTTGAAGCCGGCACAGCGCAGGGCCTGCAGCGATCCCCAGAAGATGGCCCCCGCCCCCAGGATTCCGAAAAGCTGGAAGAGCGGGGTCGGATCAAGGGCGCCTCCCTCCGCAAGCGCCAGCCAGACCCGCAGCAGCAGGTAGAGTGAAGCCTTGACCACCAGGGCGGAAAGCAGGGCGGAAACCGGGGCCGGGGCCTGGGCGTGGGCCGGGGGCAGCCAGAAGTGGAGAGGGAAGAGGGCCGATTTGATGATCAGGCCCAGGCTGAGCAGGGCCAGGGCCAGGGTAATCAGGGGATCGGGGGCGGTCAGCTCCCGGAACAGGGCCAGGTTGAGACTGCCGGTCTGGCGGTAGATCAGGACCACCGCCAGCAGAAAAGAGAGGGAGCCGAAGAGGTTGAGCAGCAGATAGCGCAGGGCGGCCCGGCGGGCTTCCCGGCCGTCGCCCAGGGCCGCCAGGCAGACCGCCGCCAGCCCCAGCAGCTCCAGGCCCACATAAATATTGAACAGATCGGCGCTGAGCAGCAGGCCGTTGAAGGCGGCCCAGAGCATCAGCCACAGGGGGGGGAAGTAGCGGCCGCTCGCGGTGGTTGCTCCCCCCGGGGCGGATAAAAAATAGCGCCGGGCATAAAAGCCGACGGCGATATTGACCGCCGCCCCCAGCCACAGCAGCCACAGGCTCAGGCCGTCGGCCAGCAGGCCGATGCCCAGCGCGGGGGGCCAGCCACCCAGGGGATAAAGCAGGGAAGAGCCCGGGCTGACCAGGGCGGTTAAGGGCAGCAGCAGGGCCGGGACGGCGGCCATGGTCAGCAGGGCGGCCCAGCCCGCCAGGCGCGGCAGGGCAAAGGCCAGCAGGGCCGCGGCCAGGGGCAGCACGATCAGCAGAATCGGCCAAGGTGGCGGCAGGGGAGGAGTCATTCCGCCGGCCCCTTGGGCTTCGGCTCCCGGCCGGCCAGGGCCAGGGCGAAGGCGGTGATGCTCACCGAGATCACGATTCCGGTGAGTACCAAGGCGTGCAGGACCGGATCGGGCGCTCCTCCCGCCGGATCGTAAGCGATGCTGATCATCAGTAGAAAGATGCCGCTGCCGCAGATGTTGAGCCCCAGGATCTTGCGCAGCACGGCGGGCTGGGAAAAAAGGGCGCCCAGGCCCAGGCAGAACATGGTCAGTCCGGTCAGGCCGAAGAGGAGGGTGGAACTCATCGCGGCCGGCTCCCCGGCAGCAGGCTCAGGGCCAGGCCGATGGCCAGGGCGGCGGCCGCCTCGATGGCCAGAATGAAGGCTCCGGCATAAGCGGGGGGATACTGGAAAAAGAGCCTTCCCCCGGCCAGGGGCAGGGCCGCCAGCAGCAGAAATAAACCCAGGCCGACCACCAGGACGGCCCGCAGCAGCCATGTGGGAAAAAAATCGGTCAGCGGCCGGACCGTCAACCCCAGCATGATCCCGGCCGCGCCCAGCACCGCCCCGCTCTGGAAAGCGCCCCCCGGGGCCCGGTCGCCGATCCAGGCCAGGTAACCGGCGATCAGGATGGCCAAGGGCAGAATTCCCCGGATCAGGGTCAGCAGGACCGGTCCGGCCGCAATCGGCGTCCGGCCGCCGGGGCCGGCCGGCCCGCCCCGGCCCCAGGACCAGAGGCCCATCACCGCCAGCAGCAGCACCGCCAGCTCCAGCAGGGTGTCGAAGCTGCGGAAGTTGAGGAGCACGGCGGTAACCTGATTGCTAACCCCGCTCAGGGGCATCAGCTCGGTGGTCAAGGGGGCGGGGCCGGTCCGAAAGGGCGGAGTCAGCCCCAGCAGGATGCCGCTGGTCAATAACAGGAGCAGGGTGGCCAGGCCCAGCAGCCCCAGGACCCCGGGCCCGGCGGGTGCCAGCCAGCGGTTCCGTCGCTCCTTCTCCTTCCTTGCGGGGCCGGTTTGATTATCTCTTTTTCGCAGCCGCGGCAGGGCGGAGAGCAGCAGGGCGCCACTGATCCCGGCGCCGATGGCCGCCTCGGCCAGGGCCACCTCCGGGGCGGAGAGGCGCACCCAGGCCAGGGCCATTAACAGGCCCAGGGAGATAAACAGCACCACGGCCCGAAAATCATCGCGGCTGAACAGCACCGCCCAGGTCAGGCCGATGAGGATGGCGGCCAGGCAGAGGTCAAGGGCTGTCAGCAGCGGGTTCATGGTTGCCGCTCCTTGGGGATGGGGGTGGGCCTGGCAGCGGCTCCTGCCGGCTCCGGGTTTCGCCGGCCCAGGGCCAGAGCCCCCACCAGGTGGCCGGCGGTGGCGCCGGCGGAGAGCACCAGGGTCCAGATCAGCAGCAGTTCGGCCCCCACCGCCGGCGACCAGTTCCGCAGAATTAACCCGGTCACCAGCAGGCCCAGGCCGACATTATCCGCCTTGGTTACGGCATGGATCCGGGTGCAGGCATCGGGGAAACGGAGCAGCCCCACGGTGCCGGCCAGAAAAAAAGGCATGGCGATGACGATCAGGCCCAGGGCCAGCCAGCCGCGGATGAGCGCCAACAGTTCCACTTATTTCCGCTCCTCGGGGTCCGGGTCCGGGGCTTGATTTTCGTCGCTGCCGCGACGGACAAAGGTGATTACCGCCACCGCCGCCAGCAGGGCGTAAACCAGGGCGATATGGCGCAGGGTCGGGTCATCCCGCAGTTCGGCCAGCAGCAGAAAGATCGCCACGCCGCTGGTGCCGAAGAGCTGGGCGGAGAGCATCCGGTCGGCCGGGCTGGGGCCGCGGACCACCCGGATCAGTCCCAGGCCGATGGTGAGCAGCAGGAAGAGGACGCAGCCCAGCAGCAGCGCTTCGACGCTCATGGCCGATCCTCCTGGTGAAAGAGCAGCTGGACCATCTTCTCCAGTCGGGCCAGATCGCCGTCGAGATCGCGGTCGGCATTGATGGTGTGGATCAGCAGGCTCTCCCGGTCCAGGCCGACGCTGAGGGTGCCGGGCAGCAGGGAAACGGTGTTGAGGAAAAAGATCCGGGCCGGGCCTTCGGGCAGTTGCCAGTGGTAGCGGTGCAGGCCCGGGCGCAGGGCGGGATCGGGGGCCAGGGCCCGGCGGGCCACATCGAGGCCGGCCCACAGGGAACGGAGGAGAAAGAAGGGCAGAAAGCGGCACAGCCCGCCCAGCCGCCACCGCCAGGCCCGGGATACGGGCAGGAGCAGGGAGGCCAGGGCGGCGGGGATCACCACCGCCAGCCCCGGCAGCCAGGCATCGGGCTGGCCGCCGGTGAGGATCAGCCAGATCGCGGCCAACTCCAGGGAGCGGCGGCCCAGGCGGCGCCAGGTGATGTGATGTTCGCCGAAGAGGATCATGTCGGATATTCAACCACGAAGGGCTTTTCTTTGTCAATCGCCGCCGCCGCGACAACCGTATTGACGATGGGGGGGGTGGGGGATTAGGTTGGCGGCATGAACGATCAAACTCCCTTCCCGGCAAAAAAAGCGGTGGTGTTGCTCTCCGGCGGCCTTGATTCCACCACGGTGCTGGCCCTGGCCGCCACCGCGGGATTTCGCTGTCACTGTCTCTCCTTCTCCTATGGCCAGCGCCACACCCGCGAGTTGGAACTGGCCCGGGCCAACGCCCGGCGCTGGGGGGCGGCGGAGCACCTGGTGCTTGATATCGCCCTGGACGCCATCGGCGGCTCGGCCCTGACTTCCCAACTGGCGGTGCCCAAGGATCGCTCCCCCGAGGCCATGGTCGCATCCGGGGGCGCCGGAGAGATCCCGGTTACCTATGTGCCGGGACGCAACACCATTTTCCTGGCCTACGCCGTCTCCTGGGCCGAGGTGTTGGGGGCCCGGGATATCTTCATCGGGGTCAACGCCGTCGATTTCAGCGGTTACCCCGATTGCCGGCCCGATTACCTGGCCGCCTTTGCCGCCGCCGCCAATCTCGGCACCCGGGCGGGGCGGGAGGGGCAGGGGTTTCGGATCCAGGCCCCCCTGCTTGCCCTGAGCAAAGGGGAGATCATCGCCAGGGGGCTGGAGTTGGGGGTGGATTACGCCCAGACCCACTCCTGCTACGATCCCGGCCCGGCCCAGCGGTCCTGCGGCCGTTGTGATGCCTGTATCCTGCGTCTTAAAGGTTTTGCCCAGGCCGGGCAGGCCGATCCCCTGGAGTATGCTCGATGAGCCCGCTTGCCCCCCCCAGTTCCGCCATGGAAATTGGCGGCCTGTTCATGGTTGGCCTGCCGGGTCAGCAGCTGGATCAATCCACCCGGGAGCTGATCCAGCGTGACCGGGTCAACGATTTTATTCTTTTCAAACGCAACGTGGGGGGGACGGAGCAGCTTGGGCAACTGGGGGCCGATCTGGCCCGGACCTGCCGGGAGGCCGGCCTGCCGCCGCCGCTGATCGCCATCGATCAGGAGGGGGGCACAGTGGCTCGCCTGCCCCCCCCCTTCACCCAGTTTGCCGATGCCCGGGTGTTGGCCGAAGGCCCGGAACCGGAGGCGGCCCTGGTGGATTACGCCCGTACCTGCGCGGCGGAGCTGCTGGCGGTGGGGATCAATATGAATCTGGCCCCGGTGCTGGATCTTTGCCCGGCGGGCCAGGGGTTTTACATGGAGCGGCGGGTGCTGGGGGATGACCCCGCCACCGTGGCCCGTTTGGGTTGTCTGGTGATCAAAACCATGCAGGAGGCCGGTCTGGCCGCCTGCGCCAAGCATTTTCCCGGCCTGGGCAGCGCCCGCCTGGATCCCCATCAGACCCTGCCCACCCTGAGGCGGGAGCGGGAGGAGCTGGAACGTTTGGACCTGCCCCCCTTTCAGGCCGCCGCCGACCTGGGGGTGGCGGCGATCATGACCTCGCACACCATCTACCCAGCCCTGGACTCGGAGCGGCCGGCCACCCTCTCTCCGTCGATCCTGGAACAGCTGCTGCGCCGGCAGATGGGTTATCGGGGGGTGATCGTCACCGATGATCTGGAGATGGGGGCCATCGAAAATCACCAGGCGGTGGAGGAGGCGGCCCTGGCCGCCCTGCTGGCGGGCGCCGATCAACTGCTGATCTGCCACGATCATCAAAAAGTGCGGCGGGCCAAGGAGCGGCTGCGCCAAGCCCTGGCGACGGGCCAACTGGCCCCCGCCCGGCTTGCCGGCTCCCTGGCCCGGATTGGCCGGTTACGGCAAAAGTTCACCGGCAAAGCCTGTTGACGGGGTTGGGCAAGTCAACTATCCTCAAGGCAGGAGGTGCTGAGCTTTTTGGTTGCAAAGATGGTAAACAGAGGCTATTTTGCCCGTTTTTCGTTGCACCACCCTTAATCTTCCGGGAGGAATTTATGGAGCTTCAGGTTGAAGGCCGTAACTTGGATATCCGCAAGGTCTGGCAGGAAAAGATCGAGGCCGAAAAGGCCCGGTTGACCCGGCACCATGCCGGACTGATCCACCATCTGCGGGTAAGCATCGAGGAGACCGCCAGCCACAAGAGCGGCGGCTACGAGGTTCGTCTGGTGGCGGGGGTTCCCAATGATACCGTGGTGGTTTCCCGCAAGGGCGAATCGGTGCGGACCATCCTGGGAGAGGCCTTCGACACCCTGGGCCTGCAGCTCAAGGAACTGCAGCGCAAGCGCCGTCAATTCTCCGCCACCAAGGGGCCGGAACTGGAAGAGCCGGAAGTAGCCTGATCTTCCCCGCAAAACCATGACATCCCTTGTCCAGGTCGATATCGGGGCGGCGTATCTTGAGCAAGCGGAAGATACGCTGCACCGCCGGATCCTCTCCCGCAAGGAAGAGCTGGCCGACCGCCTGCTGCTGCTGGCCCACCACTATCAACAGGAGGCGGTTTTCCGCCATGCCGACGCCACCGGCGATTCCCTGAAGCTGGCCCGGATCGCCGCCGAAAACCGGGAAAAGAGTCTGATCGTTTTCTGCGGCGTGCACTTCATGGCCGAATCGGCCGATATTCTCACCAACGAGGGGCAGCGGGTCTTTTTGCCCGATCTGCGGGCCGGCTGCCCCATGGCCGATATGGCCACCCGTCCCGAGGTGGAGTGGGCCTTTGCCGAGCTGGGCCAGGTGATCGATGCCGATGGCCTGGTGCCGGTGACCTACGTCAACTCCTCGGCGGCGATCAAGGCCCTGGTCGGGGAGCGGGGCGGTTCGGTCTGCACCTCCTCCAACGCCGAACGGGTCCTGCAATGGGCCCTGGCCAAGGGGGAACGGGTCTTCTTTTTCCCCGACGAACACCTGGGACGCAACTCCGCCGCCGCCATCGGCCTCGCCGAGGCCGAGGTGATTCTCTGGCGCCGGGGCCGGCCCCTGGGCGGCAATGATCCCGAGGCGGTGAAGCGGGCCCGGGTGATCCTCTGGGATGGCTACTGCACGGTGCACATGCAGTTTTCGGCGGCCCATGTGGAGGCCTGGCGGGCCCGCGACCCCCGGGTCAGGATCATCGTCCACCCCGAGTGCCGCCGGGAGGTGGTGAGCCGGGCCGACCAGTATGGCTCCACCGAAGCGATCATCAAGGCGATTGAACAGGCCCCGCCGGGCTCCAAATGGGCGGTGGGCACCGAGATCAACCTGGTCCGCCGCCTCCAGGCCCGTCACCCCGAGCAGGATATCCACTCCCTTTCCCCCTTTCAATGCCTCTGCTCCACCATGTATCGTATCAAGCCCGCCTACCTGCTCTGGATTCTCGACCACCTGGCGGCCGGGCGGGAGGTCAATCGGATCACGGTGCCGGCGGTGACGGCGGCTTCGGCCCGGCTGGCCCTGGAGCGGATGCTGGCGATCTGAGCGCCGAGGAGTGATGATGCCCAAAATTTATTTCGACAACAACGCCACCACTCCCCTGGCGCCCGAGGTGGCCGCGGCCATGGCCATCTCTTTAAAAGAGAACTTCGGCAATCCCTCCAGCGGCCACGCCCTGGGCGAGGAGGCCCGGCGGGCGGTGGAAGAGGGGCGGGAGCGGGTGGCGGCCCTCCTCCACTGCGCCTCGGAGCGGCTGGTGTTCACCGGCGGCGGCAGCGAGGCCAACTGCCAGGCGATTTTAAGCGCGGTTCTGGCCCGGCCCCGGGCCCACAAGATCGTCACCTCGGCGGTGGAGCACCCCTCGGTGCAGCAACCCCTCAATTTTCTCGAGAAACATCACGGTTACCAGATCCAACGCCTGCCGGTGGACGCGGCGGGCCGGTTGGATTCCGCCCGGCTGCGGGCGGCCCTCAGCGAAGATACCGCCCTGGTCTCACTGATGGCGGCCAACAATGAAACCGGAGTCCTTTGGGATCTGGCCGAGCTGGGGGCCATCTGCCGGGAGCGGGGGGTTCTCTTCCATTGTGACGCGGTGCAACTGGCCGGCAAAGAGGAGCTCAGGGCCGAGGAGTGGCCGGTGGATTATCTCAGCCTGGCCGCCCACAAATTGCACGGACCCAAGGGGTGCGGCGCCCTTTACCTGGCCCGGACCGCCCCGGTGACCCCGTTGATCATGGGAGCCGGCCAGGAAGGCGGCCGGCGGGCCGGCACCGAAAACGTGGCCGGCATTGTCGGTTTCGGTCTGGCCTGCGAGCTGGCGGCCGCCCACCTGGCCGGGGGAGGCCGGGAGAAACTGGCGGTCCTGGGCCGCAAGCTGGAGGCCGGAATTCGTGATTGCTGCCCGGGGGCGTTGATCAACGGGGGTGAGGCGCCGCGGTTGGCCAACACCATCAATGTCAGTTTTGAATACTGCTCTTCGGCCCAGATGATCCAGGACCTCGATGATCGAGGTTTTGCGGTATCGGCCCATGCCGCCTGTCACGGCGGCGATCTTGATCCCTCCCCGGTGCTGGCCGCCATGGCGGTGCCGGAGAGCTATCGCCACGGCACCTTGCGGATCAGCTTGAGCCGCTTGAACAGCGAGGCGGAAGTGGCCGCCTTTCTGGCCGTCCTGCCCGAGGTGGTTCGGCGTTCTCGCCAGGTCTTTGTCTAAGCAAGAGGAAAAACAATGTGTGGAATTGTCGGTTATATCGGGCCGCGCCGAGTGGTGCCGATTTTGTTGGAGGGGCTCAAGCGCCTGGAATATCGGGGCTATGATTCGGCGGGTCTGGTTTATCTCCACCAGGGTGGTCTGGTCAAGCACCGGGCCATGGGCAAGCTGGTCAACCTGGAGGAGAAGCTGGACGCGGTGCGGGATGTGGAGAGCCATATCGGCCTGGGGCATACCCGTTGGGCCACCCATGGTTCGCCCTCGGAACTCAACGCCCACCCCCATAGCGACTGTACCGGCGAGCTGGTGGTGGTCCATAATGGAATCATCGAAAACTACCACGCCCTACGGGAGGAGTTGCAGGGCAAGGGCCATGTCTTCCGTTCCGAAACCGATACCGAGGTCTTGGTCCACCTGATCGAGGAGCTTTTCAACGGCAAGAATCTGCTGGCGGCGGTGCGCAAAGCCCTGCAAAGGGTTCAGGGTTCCTACGCGGTGGGGGTGATGTGGTCCGGGGCGCCGGATATGCTGATCGCCGCCCGTTGCCAGAGTCCGTTGGTGCTGGGGGTGCCGGAGCCTGGGGATGGCGGCGGCTGCCTGCTGGCCTCCGATATTCCCGCCCTGCTGCCTTACACCAACCGGGTGGTTTTTCTCGACGACCACGAGGTGGCCCTGCTCTACCGCGACCGCTTCGAGGTCCGCAAGCTGGCCTCCGGCCGGGAGGTCTCCAAGGAGGTTAAAATCGTCGACTGGAATCCGGCCATGGCCGAGAAGGGCGGGTATACCCATTTCATGCTCAAGGAGATCTTCGAGCAACCCCAGGCGATCCTCAGCACCTTCCGGGGGCGGGTCGATCCCGAAAACGGCCAGGTCAGCCTGCCGGAGCTGGGGCTTTCCGACCGGGAGATCAAGGGGATCAAGCGGATCTCGCTGCTGGCCTGCGGTAGCTCCTGGCATGCCGCCCTGGTGGCCAAATACTGGCTGGAAAAACGGGTCGGGATTCCGGTGGAGGTGGATATCGCCTCGGAGTTTCGCTATCGCCGCCTGATCCTTGATAAAAGTGTCCTGGTGGTGCCGATCTCCCAGTCCGGCGAGACCGCCGATACCCTGGCCGGCATGCGCCTGGCCCGCCAGGCGGGCGCCCGGGTGCTGACCATCTGTAACGTGCTGGGCAGTACCATGACCCGGGAGGCCCATGGGACCATCTACACTCATGCCGGCCCCGAGATCGGGGTGGCCTCCACCAAGGCCTTCACCTGCCAGCTGGTGGCCCTGTTCCTCCTCACCCTCTATTTCGCCCAGGTACGGGGGACCATGGTGGCCGAGGAGCGCCGGACCATGATCGAATCCCTGGTTGAACTGCCTCCCCTGGTGGCCAAGGAGCTGCCCGGCTGGCTGGAGGAGATGGAGCGGCTGGCCGAGGAGTTTGTCAAAAGCCGCCACTTTCTCTTCCTGGCTCGGGGGGAGAATTTCCCCATCGCCCTGGAGGGGGCCCTGAAGCTCAAGGAGATCTCCTATATCCACGCCGAGGGTTATGCCGCCGGCGAGATGAAGCATGGACCCATCGCCCTGATCGACCGGGATATGCCGGTGCTGGCCCTGGCCCCCCAGGACGGGGTTTATGAAAAGCTGATCGCCAACGTCGAGGAGGTCAAGGCCCGGCATGGCCGCCTGATCCTGCTGGGCAGCCGGGGGGATGACGGTCTGGCCCGCTTGGGCGAGTTTGTGGTGCAACTGCCGGTGGTGATGCCGGATCTCAATCCGATTCTTTATACCATCCCCTTGCAGTTGTTGGCTTACCAGGTGGCCAGGCTGCGGGGTTGTGATGTGGATCAGCCCCGCAATCTGGCCAAGAGCGTCACCGTTGAGTAGGGTAAGCGCGGGAGAGTGATGAAGATGAGTACGCAAGAGAGTGGGCCGCCGACCAGGGATATCCGTCATGATCCGATGATTGCCGGGATTCTGGGCCGGGTGCCGGAGCGGGTGGCCGCCTCCTTTTCCGAGGAGCAGCTGCTCAGCCTCAAGGAGGCCATGGGCGCCCATCGCGGTCATCGCCATCCCTTTGATGTGCGGGGGGTGGTTGGGGTGGGCAGCCGCCGCTGGTATTATGTGTTCCTGGCCGGCCGTGACCGGCGGGCCAGCCGGCGGCAGGAGGGGCGTTGCAATCGGATCGCCATGGCCGTTTTCTGGGCCATTTATCTATTGGTGGGCCTGCTGCTGGGCCTGGGCCTGCTGACCCTGCTTAAATGGGGATTCGGCGTTGACCTGGTGGCCGACGGTCTCAATATGGTGCCGGCCCTGGACGAGATGCTGGCCTGGTTGCCCACGGAGGCCCGGCCGGTTACTTTGGGAGGGGGAGAGCGATGATTGTTCCGGTTTTACTGGCCGGTGGTTCCGGCACCCGGCTTTGGCCGCTCTCCAGGGAGCTTTATCCCAAGCAGTTGCTGGCCTTGACCAGTGAAGAGACCATGCTGCAGCAGACGGTGCGCCGCCTGGAGCAGCTTTCGGGGGTGGGTCGGCCCATCGTGGTCTGCACCGAGGATCACCGGTTCATGGTGGCTGAGCAGTTGCGGGCGGTGGGAGTCAAGGCCACCATTCTGATCGAGCCGGTGGGGCGGGACACCGCGCCGGCCATTGCCGCCGCCGCCCTGGAGGCCGCCGCCGACGGTGATGATCCCCTGTTGCTGGTGCTGCCCGCCGATCACCTGGTGCGGCAGGTCGATCTCTTTGCCGCCGTGGTGGCCAGCGGGGAAGCGGTGGCCGAGACCGGCGGGCTGGTCACCTTCGGAATCGTGCCGACCCACCCGGAAACCGGCTATGGCTACATCCAGCCCGGGGAGCCCCTGAACCCCGAGGGTGGCGCCCGGGCGGTGGTCTGCTTCCGTGAAAAACCGGATGCTGCCTCCGCGGCCGCCTATCTGGCCGAGGGTTATCTCTGGAACAGCGGGATTTTTCTGTTTAAAGCCTCCCGCTTGCTCGCCGAGTTGGCCGCCTTCGAACCGGAAATGGCCGCCCGGGTGGCCGAGGCCCACGCCAAGCGCCACCTGGATCTCGATTTTATCCGCCTGGACAAGGAGGCTTTTTCCGCCTCTCCCGCCCGCTCTATCGATTACGCGGTGATGGAGCGCACCGCCGCCGCGGCGGTGATCCCATTGGCCTGCGGCTGGAGTGACGTGGGTTCCTGGAACGCCCTTTGGGAGATCGGTCCCGCCGACCCCGAGGGCAATACCCTCCATGGCCAGGTGCTGGCCCGGGACAGCCATGACTGTTATGTCCGGACCTCGGGCCGGCTGGTGGCCCTGCTGGGGGTTGACAATCTGGTGGTGGTGGAAACCGCCGACGCGATCCTGGTGGCCCGTCGGGACCGGGTCCAGGAGGTGAAGGAGCTGGTGGGCGAGTTGAAGCAGCGGGGGCGGGAGGAGGTGCTGCTCCATCGTCGGGTTTTTCGCCCCTGGGGCTCCTACGAGTGTGTCGATACCGCCGATCGTTTCCAGGTGAAGCGGATCGTGGTCAACCCCGGGGCCAGCCTCTCCCTGCAGCGCCATTACCACCGGGCGGAACACTGGGTGGTGGTCAAGGGTACCGCCGAGGTCACCACCGACGGCCAAACCCGGCTGCTCAGCGAAAACGAATCCACCTTTATCCCGGTGGGGGCCCTGCACCGGCTGCGCAATCCCGGCCAGATCCCCCTGGAGCTGATCGAAGTGCAGTCGGGCAGCTACCTGGGCGAGGACGATATCGAGCGCCACGAAGATATCTACAACCGGTAAGGGGGTGGAATCACTGCCCCTCCCTGGCCCCCGGCGTTAGGTTAGAGCTTGCCGTGCTCCCGCAGGGCCGCGATGTAGGGGCCGAAGAGGAGCTGGTAGTCATGGAAGGCCTTTTTGAGGACCAGGGGCATCTTGCCGGCATCCCGCTGATTGACCACCAGGTTGGCGCTCCAGGTGAGGGCCTGCAGGTCGTAGAGGGTGTGGAAATCGGGTCCGATCAGGACGTAGAGCAGCATCCGGCGCACACCCATCGGCAGTTTGCGCATATGGCGGTGAAAGGCCGAATCGGCCAAGCCCCCCTCCTCGAAGTCACTATGCAGCACCACCGCCGAGAAGTTGACAAACCGCATCCTTTTTTCCGCCGCCGCCCCGCTTGCCGGGAACTCGGGCTGATAGCCCAGGATCTGTAAAGCCTCACCGACCTGGCGCCGGAGCTGCTCGTCCCTGACCAGGACCAAGGCCAGGGGCACGTCCTTGACCACCTCCTCCAGATCGGGCTGGGCCCCATCCTCCCGCAGCCAGGCAATATCGGGGGGGGACGGGGGGGCTGGCGCCGTGCCGCTTGCTTGGGGCCGCTCCGGCTTGGGGGCTCCCGGGGCGGCCTCCACGGGGATCTCTTCCCGGTTAAGGTGGATCCCCTCCCGGCAGTTGGGGCAGGAGATCTTCAGGGTCTTGCCTTCGGGCAGGCCGCTCAAGGCCTGGCGGATTTTCGATTTTTGGGGGACGGAGAGGTTGATCTCTTTTTGGCAGTGGGGGCAGTGGGTCAGCATTTGGTGGTTCTCCCTGGCTTGATCTTCCGGTTAACGGCGGCGGGCGCGGGGGTCGGTCTCCTCCATGCTGAGCCCCTTGATTCTGGTGGTCTCTTCGCCCTTGGCCGCCTTGATCTGGTCTAAGCCCCGGTTGATGGTGGTCCGGCGGGTGCAGTAGGCCACGGCGGTCTCTTCGGTGATGATCCCCTGTTCGTAAAGCTGGAGGATATGCTGGTCGAAGGTCTGCCAGCCGAAGGCCCGCGAGTCGGAGATGATGTCGTAGTAGGTTTTGTCCTCCTGCTCGCCGTTCTGGATCAGATCCTTGATCCGCAGGCTCATCCCCATGATCTCCAGGGCCGCCACCCGGCCGCCCCCGATTTTGGGCAGCAGCCGCTGGCAGACGATCCAGCGGACGGTGTCGATCAGGCGGTTGCGGACCTGGGCCTGCTCATCCCGCTCGAACATACCCAGGATGCGGTTGATGGTCTGGCCGGCATCGACGGTATGGAGGGTGGAGAGCACCAGGTGGCCGGTCTCCGCCGCCGACAACCCGATCTCCATGGTGGTCCGGTCCCGCATCTCACCCACCAGGATGATCTTGGGGGCCTGGCGGAGGGCGGCGCGCAGCCCGGAGGAAAACTCATCGAAGTCGGTGCTCAGCTCTCGCTGGTTGAAGGTGGCCTGCTTGTGCGGGTGCACGAACTCAATGGGGTCCTCCAGGGTAATGATATGCTCCGGTCGCTCGTCGTTCAGCTTGTCCAGCAGGGCGGCCAGGGTGGTTGACTTACCCGAACCGGTGGCGCCGGTGACCAGGATAAAGCCGCTGCGCTCGATGGACATGTTGTTGAAGATGGAGGGCAGGTTGAGGTCGGCGATGGTGGGGATCTGGGTGGAGAGTTTCCGCAGGACGGTGGCCAGGTTCCCCTTCTGCTGAAAAATGTTGATCCGGAAACGGGCCTTGTCCTCCACGGTATGGGAAAGATCGCAGGAGCCCCGCTCGATCAGGTCGTTGAGCAGCCGTTTGTCCCCCCGGATCAGATTGAGGGCGAAAACCTCGGTCTGGAAGGGGGTCAACGCCTCCACCGGCGGTTCCACCCGGATCGGCAGCAGGCGACCCGCCGCTTCCACCTGCAGGGGCCTTCCCACCGTGAGGTTGAGGTCTGAAACGTTGTCGTAGGCCTCCAGCATGGTGGAGATCCAGTAATCCCTTTCCGCCTCTTTCATGGTTTGCCTCTCTTGCCCTGATCTGGGTTTGGCTGTCGGTTACGGCCTGGGGCATTTTAGTGGATTGGGGCCGGCCCTGACAACGCTTTATTTATTGCCGCCGGTTTTGGGCAGCAGCAGGAACAGTTCGGCGGGATGCCTGGTCGCCCCGGCGGCGATCTCGGCGTACCGGTCTCCCCCCCAGAAGAGATCGATCCGGCCCCGGCCCACGATGGCGGAGCCGCTGTCCTGGTTGAAGACGAAACGGCCGAAGGGCTGCCAGCCGCTGATGGTGCCGTCGGCTTCGGCCAACGGTTTGGTTCCCGCCAGGTAGGCCGGAATCCCGGGGGGGTAGTGGGTCTGGTCCATGGCCAGGGAGCGGCCGGCGGTCAGGGGCAGGCCGAAGGAGCCCAGGGGGCCGGGGGCGTCCACCTCCCCCCAGCGGAAGAAGATGTAGGACTCGTTGTGGTGGAGTACCCGCCGCAGCTGCTCGGGGTGGGTCCGCAGGTAACGGAGAATGCCGGGCAGGTCGGCCTCTTCCCGGCTCAGCCGGCCCTCGCTGACCAGCAGCCGGCCGATACTGCGATATTCCCGGCCGCTTTTGGCGGCGTAAAGTAGCGGGCGCGTGGTGCCGTCGGGCAAGCGCACCCGGCCGGAGCCCTGGACATGGAGCACGAAGGCTTCCAGCGGGTCGGCCAGGTAAACCAGTTCCTGGCCGGCCAGCAGGTTGCCGTTTTCGATCTGGGCCCGACTCCAGTAAGGTTGCAGTTGGCCCTCCACCAGGCGCCCCTCCCGGCCGTCGATCCGGGTCAGGTCCGGCGGCGGGGAGTAGAGGGGATAGGGGAAATCCGGGCCGGGCTCCAGACTGCCCGCCACCTCCGGGGCGTAGTAACCGGTGAGGAAGGCCATGCCCGAGGGCCCCTCCCCGCCGCTGGGGCAGAGGTGAAAATTTTCCCGCACATGGGCGGTCAAATCGGCGGCATCGGCGGCTAGCCGGGCCGCCGCGATCAACTCCTCCAGCCCCTGGCGCAGTTGGTTAAGGGTGTAGACTTGCCCGCACAGTTCGAAGGCGCGGGTCCCGTCCCGCCGGGCCATGATCTGGCGGCTGGTTTCGGCGGCCGCAACCAGTCCCCTCAGTTGCAGGTCGTCCTCCAGGGGCCGGTTCGGCCCCCCGATCGCCGCTGTGGCTCCCGCCGCGAGCAGGAGCAGGAGGATCAGGCCGACAAGATAGCGGCGCGGTTCAACTCTTGTTAGCATAGGTTTTTATTAAGGTTTAGCTTGTTCTTGACAGAGCTTGGCGCTCTTTCTATATTGCCTCTCTCGGTGCCGCGTTCAAAGCGATGGCCCCGAGAACGCCGGAGTGGTGAAACTGGTAGACGCACGGGACTCAAAATCCCGCGACCGCAAGGTCATGTCGGTTCGATTCCGACCTCCGGCACCAGAAATAACAGGGGGCTTCCGACTGATGGTCGGTAAGCCCCTTTTTTATGCGTTTCCCCGGCGATAAAGTCTGTCCGGCCGCTCTATTTTTCGATGGTGGCCGTCGCCTTGGGTTGCAACGCCTTCATGATCGGCCCGATGATATCGGTGGGGACCGGGAAGACGATGGTGGAGCTCTTGTCGCCGGCGATATTGGCCAGGGTTTGCAGATAACGGAGCTGCATCGCTTCCGGCTGGATCGAGAGGGTCTGGGCCGCCTCCAGCAAACGCTGGGACGCCTGAACCTCGCCCTCGGCGTGGATTACCTTGGCCCGCCGCTCCCGCTCCGCTTCGGCCTGGCGGGCGATGGCCCGGATCATCGACTCGTTGATGTCGACGTGTTTGATCTCGACACTGGAGACCTTGATCCCCCAGGCGTCGGTCTGGACATCCAGGGCCTGCTGGATATCCAGATTGAGTTTCTCCCGCTCGGCCAGCATCTCATCCAGTTCATGCTTGCCCAGAACCGCCCGCAGGGTGGTTTGGGCCAGCTGGCTGGTGGCCACCATGTAGTTTTCCACCTGGATAATGGCTCGCTGGGGGTCCACCACCCGAAAATAGACCACCGCGTTGACCTTGACCGAGACGTTGTCCCGGGAGATCACATCCTGGCTGGGCACGTCCATGGTCAGGGTCCGCAGATCCACCCGGACCATCTGCTGCAGGCCGGGAACCACGATGATCAGGCCCGGGCCCTTGACCCGCCAGAACCGGCCCAGCTGGAAAACCACCCCCCGTTCATATTCCCGTAAAATCCGGAAGGTGTACCCCGCCAGCAGGACCAGGCCCGCCAGCACCATCAAAATAAAATAACCGTCGATCATCTGCGTCATCCTCCTTGTTATTCCACGTCCAGTTCCAAGCCGTTGATGGCGATCACCCTGACCTGTTGGCCCTGGCGGATCAACTTGGCGCTTTTGGCCTTCCAGTTTTCGCTGTGTACCATGATCCAGCCTCGGCCCTGTTCGTCGAAATCGGTTAGCGCCTTGCCCATGGCCCCCACCATCTCCTCGGCTCCCGCCACCACCGGTCGTCGTCGGGCTTTCAGGGCCATGCCGATCACCCCCAGCAGAAAGACCACGGTGGCCAGGGTTACCGCGATAATCAGGGGCCAGGGGAGGGTAAATCCCGGAGCACTGGTATCCATAAGCATCACCGATCCGATCACGAAGGCCACCACCCCGCCGATGCCCAGGATACCGAAGGAGGGGATCATCAACTCGGCGGTCATGAACCCGACCCCCAGCAGAATCAACCCCACCCCCACATAACTCACCGGCAGAAGGTGGAAGGCATAGAGCGCCAGCAGCAGAGAGATGGCGCCGGTGACCCCCGGCACGAAAAAGCCGGGGTTGTAAAACTCCAGCAACAGGCCGTAAACCCCGATCAGCATCAAGATATAGGCCACGCTGGGATTGGTCACCGTGGCCAGAAAACGGTTGCGCCAGTCGGGGTCGATGGCGATGGTGGGGGCGGTGGCGGTATTAAGGGTGATCTCGCCGGCGGCCAGCACGATCCGCCGGCCATCGATTTGAGCGAGCAGATCGGCAAGATCGCGGGCCACCAGGTCCACCACATTGATGGCCGCCGCCTCTTCGGCCGGCAGGCTCAGCGCCTCCCGAACCGCCCGTTCGGCCCACTCCATATTGCGGCCCCGCATCTGGGCCAGGCTGCGGATATAGGCGGTGGCGTCCTCGATCTGCTTGCGGGTGAGGGCGTCCCCGGCGGGTGCTTCCTTTTCCACCCCCTCCCGCTCTTGCTCGTTTTCCGCCTCTTCGTCGCGTTCGCCGCCCGGGGAGGGGGCGCCGGGCCCGCCGATCGCCACCGGGGTGGCCGCCCCCAGGTTGGTGCCCGGGGCCATGGCGGCAATATGGCTGGCGTAGAGAATGTAGGTGCCGGCGCTGGCGGCCCGGGCCCCGGAGGGATGGACAAAGGTGGCCACCGGGACCGGCGAGGCGATGATATCCTTGATGATCTCCCGCATGGCGGTATCGAGGCCGCCGGGGGTGTCCATCTGCAGAACCACCAGTTGGGCGCCCATGTTCGCGGCCCGGTTCAAGCCCCGCTTGATGTAATCGGCGGTGGCCGGGCCAATGGCGCCGTCGACGGTGAGAATCGCCACCGGGGCCCGGGCGGCTGCCGGTGGCGTATTTTCCTCGCCGGCGGCCTGGGTGCCCAAGTGGGGCCACCACAGAGGGGCCAGCAGCAGCAGCAACAGCAGCATCCGGCGACCGTATCGCAAAAGCGCGGGGTTAATCATCATTATAGCCGTTTGCCCCTCAGGTCAGGGCCTGGGCCAGATCTTCCCGGAGATCATCAATATGTTCCAGCCCCACCGAGAGGCGGACAAAATCGGGGGAGACTCCGGCGGCCTGCTGCTCGGCCGGGGTCAACTGGGAGTGGGTGGTGGAGGCCGGGTGGATCGCCAGGCTCCGGGCGTCGCCGATGTTGGCCAGGTGGCTGAACAGTTTAAGCTGGTTGATGAACCGGCGGCCGCTCTCCAGCCCCCCCTTGATCCCAAAGCCCACCAGGGCGCCGTAGCCCCCCCGGAGCTGCTTTTGGGCCATGGCGTGGGTGGGGTGGTTCGCCAGTCCCGGGTAGAGAACCCACTCCACCGCCGGATGGCCCTGCAGAAACTCGGCCACGGCCATGGCGTTGGCGCAGTGGCGTTCCATCCGTAAAGTCAGGGTTTCGATCCCCTGGAGCAGCAGGAAGCTGTTCATCGGCGAAAGGCAGGCCCCGGTGTCCCGCAACAGAATGGTTCGGGCCCGGATCACGTAGGCCGCCTTGCCCACCGCCTGGCTCCAAACCACCCCGCCATAGGAGGCGTCCGGCTCGGTGAGCATGGGAAATTTGCCGGCAGCCTGCCAGTCGAAATTGCCCGAATCGACGATCACCCCGCCGATGGAGTTGCCGTGCCCCCCACAAAACTTGGTCAATGAATGGACCACGATATCGGCCCCGAACTCGAAGGGGCGGCAGAGGGCCGGGGTGGGCACGGTGTTGTCCACGATCAGGGGAATTCCGGCCCGGTGGGCCACCTGGGCGATGGCGGCCAGATCCGGGGTGTCCAGGCGGGGATTGCCGATGGTTTCCACCAGCAGGGCGCGGGTTTTATCGGTGATCGCCGCCGCGAAGGCCTCCGGCTGGTCGGCGGCCACAAAAGTGGTGGTGATGCCGTAACGGGGCAGGGTGTGTTGCAGCAGGTTGTAGGTCCCGCCATAGAGGCTGGAGGCGGCCACCAGGTGATGCCCGGCCTCGCAGATGTTCATGATGGCGTAGGTGATGGCGGAGGAGCCCGAGCTGGTGGCCAGGGCCCCGACGCCGCCCTCCAGCATCATCATCCGCCGCTCCAGCACATCGGTGGTGGGGTTCATGATCCGGGTATAGATATTGCCGGTGGCTTCCGCGGGAAAATCGTCGGGCCGCAATCCCGGGGTATCCAGGTTCAGGCGCGGGGCCCACACCTCGGGCTTGAGGGCAAAAAGCGAGGCGGCATCGTCGGTGTCGGCGAAGACGTAGCTGGTGGTCTGATAGATGGGAACCGCCCGGCTGCGGGTGGCCACATCCGGGGTGTGGCCGCCGTGCAGGGCGATGGTCTCGGCTTTCCAATCTTTCTTCGGCATGGCAGGCTCCTCCTTACCAGTCCGTTGAAAAAGCCATCCCTGGCTTTTCCAACTAACAGTTGGCCAAAGATGGCTTTGGCCAACCTCACGAACAGCCTGTTTTTCAACGGGCTGTTACGGTTCGTTTCCACTTTCACCGCTTCGTCGGGCAATGTCAAGCCCAAAGGGGGAGGGCGCTAAGGGGGCGCCAGCCGGCTTTGGGGCCATCGGCAAGAAAATTAACAAAAAGTGCTGTTTTTTTCAGAAAGGGGCGCAAATCAATTGACAAAAAAACGGTTTATTGTTCTCCTTTTTCTCAACCAATTTAGAAAAATGAGGGGCCGGGCATGAGGGATGTGAAGAGGGGGTCATCCACCGAGAAACTGCTTGAAATCATTCGGGGAAACTCCCAGGCGGAGTCTTCGTCGCCCCCGGTCTCATCCACCGCCTCCGGAGGAGGGAAACGGATCTTCTCCGCCGCCGGCAAGGGTCCGGTTGTGGGGGTGCTGGTTGAGGAGGACGCTCTGCGGTTGGTGAGGATGACCGGCCCCGTTGCGAACCGGCGGCTTGATGACTGCAAGAGCTATCCTTATCCCGGCAACCTGACCCCCGCCGGCGAAACCTTTCCCGCCTTTCTCAAAACCTCCCTCCAGAACTTTGGGGTGAGCGCCGCCGCCCGGATCTGGGCGGTGTTGCCCTCCGATCAGCTTGAGGTTTACCCCCTGCGCCTCCCCAAGGCCTCGGGCCGGGAGCTCTCCAGCGCCGTTTACTGGGCGATGCAGAAGGAGAAGCGATTCAACGAGCAGCAGGTGATCTTCGACTACTCCCTGGTGGGGGAGGTGATGGACAAGGGGATTCCCAAGCTGCAGGTGGTCTGCTATCTGGCCCGTCGCGAGGCGGTGCAGGCCTTGCAGCGGTTGTATCGCCGGGCCGGCTTTGCCTTGAGCGGGCTGAGCTGCGAGGCGGCGGCGATCAACGAGCTGCTCCGGGCCGGTTCCGCCGCCCCGCCGGGGGAGTCCTGGGCCCACGTTCACCTGGATCGGGAGTGGTCCCGGATCGACCTTTTCTCCCGGCATGATTTTCTGTTCAGTCGCAATATCCGGACCGGCAGCAACAGCTTTGTCGAGGCCATGGTGGAGGAGAGTCCCACGGAGCTTTCCGCCGCCGAGGCCATGGCCCGGTTCGAGGATAAGTTGAGGGGAAGGGGCGAGGCCGGTGCCGGTCAGGATGAAGAGCTACTGCGACTGATCACCCCGGCCCTGGGCCGGCTGGCCAACCAGATCGAGCGAACCTTCGAATACTTTGAGCAGACCCTCCACTTTCCCCGGCCGGAAAAACTGATCCTTTCCGGTGGGGCCGCTCTCTTTCCGGGGCTGGCCGCTTACCTTCAGGAGCAGTTGGCCATAGCCGTCGAAATTCTCGACCCCTTTGTCTTCGCGGGCCCGAGCCTGGTCTCCATCCACGCCCCCGCGGCGCCAAGGGAACGGATCCTCTTTGCCGTGCCCCTGGGCCTGGCCCTGGCCGAGGTGGGCTCCACCCCCAATTTTCTCCATACCTACCGAGAGAAGGAGCAGGCCCGCAAGGAGCGCCTGACCCAACGGGCGGCGGTTGTCGGCATGGCTCTGCTGGTGGGCCTGGCCCTGGTTTTTTACGGCTGGCAGGCCCACACCCGGGCCGGCTACCAGGCGGAACTCGACCGCCGGCAGGCCGAGCTGGTCGCCCTGGGTCCGGAGCTTAGCCCCCAGTATCTGAGTGGCCTTCTTGCCCAGGCGCGCAAAAGCCGGGAGGAGAGCGAGCGGTCGCTGGTCCGCCACAAGAGCATCGCGGTGCTGGGAGAGGTGGCAGCGGTTTCGATGGCGCCCAATGTGCGGCTGCACAGTCTCATGATCGATGCCGGAGACAAGGGCGCCACCGGAGCCGGCAATCTGATTCTGGACGGCTTTGTCGAGGGGAACCGGCAACTGCTCGACTCCTACTTGACGGGATATATCGTGCGGTTGCAGGCCTCCGGGCTGTTCAGCAACGTCCGGTTGCAAAAAACCACCGAGGAGAGCTATCCGGGAATCGGCAAGGTTTTGAAATTTACCCTTTCCATGCAATATGGTTGAAGCGGGGCCTGGTTGCCAATGATCATCAAGGGAAATACTCCGGTGGCGATGCTGCTCTATCTGGCGGGCGGTTTCATGGCGTTGCTGGCCATCAGCTTCCTGCTGGTGCTGCCGACCCGCCAGGATGCCGAGGGGCTGCGCCGGCAGATTGCCGAGACCGAGGCGCGGATCGAGGAGGCGAAACTGCTGGACCCCCTTTACGCCCAGCTCACCGCCCTGCAAAAAGCCCGGGAGGAGTTGGCTCTGCCCCCGGTTCCGCCCCTGGAGGGGCTGGCGGGCGAGGTTGGTGGGATCGCCCCCGAGCTGGAGCAGGTCAGCCGGCGGGCCGGGATGAAGCTGGTTTCCGCCACCCCCAGCCCCGCCTCCCTGGAGGGGGGCTCCGACCTGCTGCTGGTCGAGCTGGTGATCGAGGGTGACTATCCGGCCTTGCGCGAGCTGCTGCTTGGACTGCTGGAGATCCCCTACCTCCAGGCGGTCTCCTCCCTCCAGATCCGGGAAATAATCGGCGGCCGGGAATACACCCTGCAGTTGCTGCTAAAGTTGGGCAAATAAACGGTGAGCTGAAGCCGAGCGATGGAAAAGAGAGAAAAAATTTTACTGGCCCTGGCCGGAGCGGCGATGGTGATCGGCGGCTGGGTGCTGTTGACCGACCCGGGTCGGGGGCTGGAGCAGCCGGCCGCGGTGGTGACGGGGGCCTCCGAGGAGCTGCGCCGGGAAATTGCCGAGCAGTTGCCGCGGCTGGCCATCGGGGCGCGGGAGCGGGAGGCCGCCCGGGCCCTCAACCGGCCCTGGCCGGTGGACCCCTTCTATTTTCGCACCGAAAAAAGTCCTGTCGAACTGGCGGGGGATCAGTTCGAACACCTTTTCCGGTACACCGGCTATGTTGAGATGGGCCCCCGACGAATGGCGATCATCAATGGCCGGGAGTTCGGCGAAAACGAAGCGCTGGAGATCGCCGGTGCCCGCCTGCGGCACATCTATCCCGAGCGGGTGCTGATCGCCGTGGACACCCGGGAGACCCTGGTGGTCATTCCCTTTGAAGAGGAGGAAGGAAGATGAGTTGTCGCCGGGTCATGTTGGCTCTCGGTCTGGCCCTGTCGCTGCTTCTGCTGTCGGGCTGCGCCGCCCAGAAGTCCCAGCTCCAGCAGGAGGGCTTTTTCGAGGAGTGGCGGTTGCTGGCCGAGGATGCCAGGGGGCACTCTCCCGCGCCGCGGCGGGAAAGCGTGCTGCTGGCGCCGCTGGTGGAACAGGTGGAAACCATCACCGGCCTGGAGGATGAGTTCCGCCCCATGCCCACCAAGCCGGTGAGCATGCACCTCTGGAACGTCCCCATCACCTCGGTGCTGCGCAGTCTGGCCCGGCTGGCCGAGCTTAACCTGATCATCAATCCCACCATCACCGGCACCACCGACGTTCATCTCCACAACGTGCCCTGGGATCAAGCCTTCCGCGGCATGCTGGCCACCCACGGCCTGGCTTACGCCTGGGAGGGGGATATTCTGCGGGTGATGACCATCGACGACATGGAGCATGATTTGCGGCTGGCGGCGGTCAAGGAGAAGAAGGGGGCCCATCGGATCGAGATCGGTAGGGTGGCCCCCCTGGCCTCCCAGATCGTCAAGATAAGCTATGCCAATGCCGGCGAGTTGCGGGAGACCCTGCTGGCCATGCTGACCAAGGATGGCGAGGGCAATGCCCGGGGATCGGTGGTGGTGGATCGCCACTCCAACTCCCTGGTGATCCAGGCCACCCAGGAGGATCTTGAGCGGGTGGGTCGGATGATCACCTTGCTCGATCGACCCCGGCCCCAGGTGCTGATCGAGGCCACCATCGTCGAGGCCTCCAAGTCGGTGGCCCGCGACCTGGGAGTCCAGTGGTCCGGCCGTTATCTGGCGGGGCAAAACCGGCCCCACGGGATCACCGAGGGGCTTGATCCCACCGCTCTGCTGCCGGCCACCGGCCAGGAAACCCTGCTCGGCGGCGGGGTGAACCCCGACGGCTCCCCCATCACTTCCACCCTGGGCCTGCTTTACGGCTCCAGCAACTGGAACTTCCTCAGTCTTCAGCTCCAGGCCCTGCAGGAGGACGGTAAGGTCAACATTTTGTCCCAGCCCTCCATCACCACCATGGACAACCAGATGGCCTTCACCGAGAACGGCACCCGGATTCCGGTGGTGACCGTCACCGACGGCGATCGCACCGTGCGCTATGAGAACGCGGTGCTGCGGCTGGAGATAACCCCCAATATCATCGACCCAGACAACCTGCGGATGAAGATCGCGGTCACCAAGGATGAGGTTGATTTGAGCCGGCAGGTGGAGGGCAACCCCTTTATCATCAAGAAGCAGACCGAAACCAACCTCAACGTGGCCAACGGCGAAACCATCGTGATTTCGGGGCTCACCAAACAGCAGTTGGCCGACACCAACAGCGGGGTGCCCGGACTCAAGGATCTGCCCGGCCTGGGCTGGTTCTTTCGGGGGTCCAGCAAGGCCAGCGCCATGGAGGAGGTTTTGATTTTTCTGACCCCGGTCATTTTGCCCCAAAGAATCGCCGCCCCCTGATGGAGCAGCCCCCGTGGAATATTTCCAGCTGCTGCAGATCATCATCTTTGCCCAGGAGGAGTTTGCCGAGCGGCTGGCGGCCAAGCCCAACTTCCAGGATCGGATCAACCTGCTCTATCGGCTGCGGCCGCTTAGTTTCGCCGAAACCCGGGCGGCCTGGGAGCTTTTTCCCCAAGTGACGGCGCTGCCGGCTCAGATCGTCCGGGTGGCCGCAAGTCCCGGCCCGGTCCCCCGGCCCGATGGCATATAATCGATCACCCGTGCTAGAGGTAGTGACCTTGAGAAAGAAAGTGCTGCTGGGCGAGATGCTGGTCGCGGCCGGCATAATCAGTCAGGAAAAGCTGGCCCGGGCCCTGGAGGATCAGGCCAGGTCCGGCTTGCGCCTGGGGGAGTACCTGATCCGCAACGCTCTTGTCCGCGAAGAGCAGATCATCGAGCTGGTGAGCAAGCAGTTGCGGATTCCCCGTTTCTCCTCTGCCGATTTCACCATCGATTCCCGGCTGGCCACCCTGCTGGCCCCCGAGCTGGCCCAGAAACACCGGGCCGTCCCCCTGGGCCTGCGGGGCTCGGTGCTGCTGCTGGTCATGACCGATCCCATGGATATCTACGCCCTGGACGCCATCGAGGGTTCCACCGGCAAGGAGGTGCAGCCCTACATCTGCCCGGAGAGCGAATTTGAACAACTGATCGCCACCGTTTACGGGTTGCGGACCGGCCTTGACGGCTTGATGGAGGATATGGCCACCCTGGAGGTGGGGGAGCGGGAGGCCGAGGAGCTGGCCGGCGAGGTGGCGGTCTCCTCCCTGCAGAGCATGGCCGAGGATGCCCCGGTTATCCGCCTGGTCAACTCCATCCTCTCCCAGGCGGTGGTCGAAAAGGCCAGTGATGTCCATATCAGTCCGGAAAAGAAGTATATCCAGGTGCGCTTCCGGATCGACGGCCGCCTGCAGGAGGTGTCGGCCCCGCCCCGCAACCTGCACCTGGCCCTGGTCTCCCGCCTCAAGATTTTGGCCAACATGGATATCGCCACCACCAGAATCCCCCAGGACGGTCGTTTTACCATCAATATGGCCAAGCGGGAGATCAACGTCCGGGTCTCCACCCTGCCCACCATCCATGGGGAAAACGTGGTGTTGCGCTTGCTCGACATGGGGGGCGGCATCTATACCATGGAGGAGCTGGGGATGGAGGAGGCGGAACGAACCCGGCTGGCCGGCCTGGTGAGCAAGCCCTACGGAATGATCCTGGCCACCGGCCCCACCGGCAGCGGTAAATCCACCACCCTTTACGCCATCCTCCGCGAACTTAATCAGCCCGAGATCAATATCGTCACCCTGGAGGATCCGGTGGAATACCGGATGGAAAAGATTCGTCAGGTGCAGCTCAACCGCAAGGCGGGCATGACCTTCGCCTCGGGCCTGCGCTCGATTCTGCGCCAGGACCCCGACGTGGTGATGGTGGGCGAGATCCGCGACCGGGAAACCGCCGATATCGCGGTGCAGGCGGCTCTTACCGGCCACCGGCTGCTCTCCACCGTCCACACCAACGACGCCGCCGGGGCGATCACCCGCCTGCTGGACATGGGGGTGGAACCCTTCATGATCGCTTCCTCCCTGCTGGTTTCGGTGGCCCAGCGGCTGGTCCGTAAAACCTGTCCCCACTGCCGGGAGAGGTATGAGCCGGATCGGGCCCTCCTCCACTTCTGGGAGTTGGAACAGGAGGCGGGTGTCGAGTTTTTCCGGGGGGCCGGCTGTATCCAGTGCCGACAAACCGGTTACGCCGGACGGGTGGGGCTCTACGAGATTCTGCCCAATGATGAAACGGTGCAGGAGCTGATCATGCAGCGGGCCTCCTCCCAGGCGATCACCCGGGCCATGCGGCAGGCCGGCAAGCTCCGCACCCTGAAAGAGGACGGGGCCGCCAAGATCCTGGCCGGAATCACCACCGTTGAGGAAGCCACCACGGCGGTCATGGTATAGGCGATGAAATTTTCCTACAAAGCCATCGACGACGTGGGCACCGTGGTTGCCGGAACCCTGGAGGCGGAGAGTCGGGAGGCGGTTTATGTGGCCCTGGCGGAAAGGGGCTTGTTGCCCACCGAGGTGGCCAGTGGCGAAAACCCTCTCCTGGTTTATCTCCGGCGGCTGGAGCTGGCCCTGGAGCGAATCCGGCCGGTTGATCTGATCTTCTTCACCAAGCAGTTCCGCACCCTGTTCAAGGCGGGGATCCCGGTGGTGGAGGCGTTGCGGATTCTGGAGTTTCAGACCCAGAACGGCAAGCTGAAACGGGTGGTGGCCCAAATGGGCGAGGAGATCAGTGCCGGCAGCTCTTTGGGGGACGCCTTCGCCGCCCATCCCACGGTCTTTCCGCCCCTCTATATCGGGATGATTCGGGCCGGCGAGGCCAGCGGCTCCCTGGTCGGGGTGCTGGGGAGCGCCTGGTCTATATCATGGATCATGAGCATCGGATCAAGGCCCGGATCAACTCCGCCATGCAGTATCCCAAAATCGTGGTGGTGGCTCTGGTGGCCGCCTTCCTTTTTCTGCTCAGCTTCGTGGTGCCCGCCTTTGCCAGCATCTTTGCCGGGGCCAACCTGATCCTGCCCCTCCCCACCCGGATGGCCATGGCTCTCCATACCATGCTCCTGCAGTGGTGGATGGTCAGCCTGCCCTTGATTCTGCTGCTGCTGACCGCGGTTTACTGGTACCAGCAAACCCCCGCCGGCCGGTTGCGGCGGGATCGCCTGTTGCTGGCTCTGCCGATCATGGGTCCGGTCTTCTGCAAGGCGGCCATGTCCCGTTTTGCCAGTATTTTTGCCATTCTGCAGATGAGCGGGATCGGGGTGCTGGATTCCATGCGGATCATCTCCGATTCCATCGGCAACAGCGCCATCTCCCATGAGTTTGACCGGATCGGCGATAAGCTCCGGGAGGGGCGGGGAATCTCCGACCCCCTGCGTTCCGCCAAATATTTCACCCCCATGGTGATCAACATGGTGGCGGTGGGGGAGGAGTCGGGCCGGTTGGAGGAGATGCTGCAGGATATCTCCAACCACTACGATGACGAGGTGGAGTATGAGGTGGGCCGGATGACCGAACTGCTGGGACCCCTGCTGATCGTGGCCCTGGCGGCGGTGGTGGGCTTTTTTGCCTTGGCCATCTTCATGCCGATGTGGGATATGGTGCAAACCGTCGGTTAACCGGGCTGGCGGGTTGGGCCGTTAAATGCTATAGTCGGTGCCGCTGGGGCACCAGGCGGTTTCGCCGTTGCGCGGTTTCGACGGTCGGGGTCGCGAAGGGGTGTTGTTAACATTAACAGTTGAGGAGGAGCTTTGATGGAAAGGAAAAGTTTGCGGCGTTCCCAGGGTGGTTTTACCCTGATCGAGATCATCGCCGTGCTGGTGATTCTGGGAATCCTGGCGGCGGTGGCGATTCCCCGGTTTCAGAACTTGCAGAGCGATGCCCAGGAAAAGGCGGTGGAAGCGGCCATTGGCGCGGCCTCTTCCAATGTCACCTTAAGCTACGCCCAATTTTTGCTCACCAACTCCAATGAGCCTACGGGGATCACCGGCAACGAGTGGGTTGGGGCCACGGGGACCACCGCCGTGGCTATTCCCGCCGATCTGGGTGACTTTACGGCCGACTACAGCTATGCCGCTGGGGTTGTGACCATCGAAATCACAGACGGTCCCGACTGGTTTGCGGCCAGCAGCGCCGATAAAACCAAAACTTTTAGTATTCAGTAAGGGTTGGCGGGTAAGGGTGCCGGGGGATCGGGCACGCCGGTTTCCCCGTCGCTTTTTTCTAGAAGAGCAGCCGCCGTAGCCAGCCCCGGCTCAGCTCCTTCTCGCACTGGTCGTATTGCCGCTGGTAGCGGTTGGCGTTCTGCTGCACCCGGTTGGCGGTGTTCAGTAGCCGGGGCTTGTGCTGATAGGTGCCCCGGGCGTAGCCCCCGTGGCCCTCGTGGTAGGCCAGGTAGAGGTTGCGGGCGTCGGTTGGGGGGATCCGGTTGCGGCGATGGCTGTGGTGGTTGTACCAGCCGATAAAATCGGTGGCGTGGGCGAAATTGCCCCGTCGGGCCCGCCAGTTGCCGGTGGCCTGCCGGTATTCGTTCCAGGTCCCGTCCAGGGCCTGGGCGTAGCCCCGGGCGCTGGAGGGCCGTTTCCAGGGGATGATCCCCAGCAGGCGGGTTCGCTCCGGCCTGGCCCGGGCCTGGAAGGCCGATTCCTGGTAGATGAAGGCCATGGTCACCGGTGGTGGGACCTTCCAGCGTTTTTCGGCGCGGATGGCGGCCCGGTACCAGGAGCGGTTCTCCGCGAAGATCTCGCAGATGTCGGCGTGGTTGCGGGGCTGGGTGGTGGCGCAGCCGCCCAGGAGCATCAGCCAGCAGAGCGGGAGGGCCAAGAGGGGCCATATTGGGCGGCGGGGGCTGATCATAACGGTACGCATTTTACCCCATGGGAGCCGGTTGGGCAACCGCTGCCGCCCGGTAGCCCGGGATAAAAAGGTTGAGGGAGCAAACCAACACCATGAAGTTGTCGGAATTATCCAGGGTCGGCCCCCGCAGCCGCCAGCGGTTGCCCCAGCGGGTCGCGGGTTTCACCTTGGTGGAGGTGGTGCTGGTGCTGATCCTGCTGGCGATCCTGGCCCTGGTGGTGATCGGCCGGCTGACCTCCCCCCGGGAGGTGGAGGCCGGCGTCCAGGCGACCGTGCTGAAAAATCATCTTCGTTACGCTCAGTTGCGGGCCATCAACAGTGGTGGCCCCGCCGATCACGATATCTGGGGGATCGAAAAGGTCGGCCCCTCCGGTTACCGCCTCTTCCGGCAGGAGGAGAGCGAGTTGACTCCCGTGGCCCTGCCCGGGGGGGAGGATCTGGTTGAAGCCCCCCTGCTGGATTGGGATGGCGGTTTCAGTCGGGTGGGCTTCGACTACTATGGTCGACCCTCCACCGATCTGACCAACTTTGCCGACCAGGCCGGGTCGATTAGGGTAATCGGGGGGACGCATGCCGTCACCATCACCCGGGAAACGGGGTTTATCCCATGACCGGGGCAGGAGTGCGGCAAAGGGGGTTCACCCTGATCGAGCTGATCGTCGCCATCACCATCGTCGCCATCATGGGGGCCATGCTCTTTGTCTTCCTCTCCTCCTCCATGGTTCGCAGTTATCAGCCGCTGCGGTTGACCGGCGAGCTGGCCGAACTGCAACGGGAGATGGAGGAGGCGGTGGGCGCCTATAACCAGTGCCAGGCCGGGGGCTATCTCCAGGAGTGCTGGGCCGCGTTTAAGAACGCCTACAATTGCGTCCCCCTTTCCCCGGCGGAACTGGCGGGTTTCGGCACCCCCGAGTTTGCCATCTGCAAGGTGGAGATTCCGGCGGGCCAGCCGGTTCTGGTGGGCTATTTTACCTATGACCCATAATAATCGGGGTCGGGGTCGGGATCGGGCCATGCGGAAAAATGGATTTACCCTGATAGAGGTGATCGCGGTGCTGGTTCTGCTGGGCCTGCTGTTTGCCATGGCCGGCGGGGGGATCGCCGCCGGGGCCAGGGGTTATCTGCTGGCCCGGGAAAACAGTGTGCTCAGCCAGAAGGCCCAGTTGGCCCTGAGTAGAATGGCGCGGGAGTTCCAGGACTGTTTCGACTGTGTCGGGCCGGAAGGGGCGGTGGCGCTGCCCTTCTCCTACACCAACATCCGGCGGGATACGCCGGCCAATGTCCTTGCTTTCAGTGGCGGGACCATCACCCTGGACGGCAATATCCTGGTGGATCAGGTTGCCGATTTCAACCTTTCCTACTCCGCCGCCGGCCAGCTGGAGATTGCCTTGCGGCTGGTCCATCGCAGCGGGGAGGTGCCGGTGCTCTTCTCCACCTCCGTCCTGCCCCGTAATACTTACTGATCCGGGAGCCGTAATCGTGCCAGCTCGAATACTTTTGATCCCGTTAAGCTCTCCCCGGGGCTCCATCCTCCTCAGCCTGATCGGGACCATCGTGGTGGTGGCCCTGTTGGCCGCGGGGGTGGTTTCGCTGATCGGCTCGGCCGGCATGGCCGAGGTCCACGCCAATCAGGCGGCCCGGGCCTACTATCTGGCCGAATCCGGTTTGCGTTATGTGGTCAGCGAGTTCAGGGGGCACGCCGGCGCTGACTATAGCGCCCTGGAGGAGAAGTATAACGACCCGGATCAACAGCATTTTTCTCTGCCCGGCGGCACTCTGCGCATCTACGATCTCAAGGTCAGCGGCGGGGTGGCCGGCCAGCTCGGCTCCGACCCCCAGCTGGTCGCCCCCACCGGTTACCTGGTGCTGGAGGGGGTCGAAGCCGAGCTGGATGCCTTTCCCCGCTATAACGGGGTGGTTGCTTTTGCGGAACCGCTGGCCGGTGTTGCCGCTCCCCGCTATCGCTACCGGCGCAGTGAGCGGGTTGCCGGTGATTTGCGCCTCTTTGACCTGCGGCCCCTGGATGGTCCCGCCCTGCCTTTCCTGTTTCCGGCCGAAGCGGTGGTCACCCTGGAGCCGATGCTTACCTTCAAATCCCGGGGGGTGGCGGGCTGGGCCCGCCGGACCCTGACCTACAGCCTGCCCCTGGGCGGCGGCGGGCTGGCCGGCGGCCCCGACTTCGAGGACAGTGGCGATTTCGATCTCACCCACTGGGCGGGGGGGCCGGGCAAGGAGGGCAAGTCGCTGGGGGTTTTCGCCTATGACGGCACCGCCCAGGCCATCGTGGTGGAGCGGGTGCAGTCCGGGCATTCGGTGGCCTCCCTGCAGTTTGAGCCAAAAGATGAAGCCGGCCAGCCCATCAGCATCATCACCCGCCCCGATTACGAGGTCCAGGTCAAGATCAAACTGGCCGCCGATCTGTTTACCTTTGCCGACCAAACCGGTAAACCGGGTGAAATTCCCGACGATTACATGGTGGGGATCACCTTCCGCATGCATGGCGATCATAAGCTGGCCCAGGTCAGGGGCTACGGCTTGTCCCTGGTCCGCTGGGACGCCGCTGCCGAACCCGCAAAAAGTTACCACCGCCTGCCCGAGGCGGTGGTGCCGGCCAGTTACCGGCAGGGCGGAATCAACGCCAACCAGCCCTTTCTGGCCCTGTGGAAGAGCGGCGACGGTCCCGCCGACGGCTTCCAAAAGCCCGATAATCTGCAACTGCTGGCCTGGGCTCCGGCGGTTGGCACCGCCGATGCCGCCGGGCTGCTCAAGGAGTGGCTGACCCTGGTCCTGCGGGTCGAGCAGCTTGGGGAGGAGGGCGGCGAGTTCAACCGGGTTACCGCTTTTTATGGTGAGGGACAGCAGCGTCTGGCGGTGGGGGGCGGTATTCTCTGGCCCGCCGCCGGCCTTGAGCAGCTCGATCCCGCAGAGTTCACCCTTTTCCGCTGGAGCGGGCAGGCCGGGGGCGCCGCCCGGGGGGAGAACAACAGTTATGTCGACACCGCCGTCGGGCAGTATCTTTTCGAAACGACCTCCGGCCTGGAGGTGGGGCTCCATGCCTGGGGGGAAAACCTGGAAAATCGGGCCTGGTTCAGCGAGTTCGCCGTCAGGCTGGGGGGGGGTGGCCGTGAACTGCCCGGATTCGTGCCGCCGGTCCAGGAGTAGAGCGGCGGGTGAAAAAAACAAAGAAGCCGGCACGCTTGGAGAGAGCGTCCGGCTTCCTTGTCAGGAGAAAGGAGACGAGAATTTCTTCTCGCCTCCCCACTAAAGCAATTGGCGTGCCACCGCCGGTATTTTTTTAAACCTCACAGGTTCGGTCAGTTAGCACGGGGACAGCTTGCGGCCCCGGGGGGCTTGGTATAATTTTTTGTACGGTCCCTGGGATTTCAACTTCGGTTCTGGTGGGCAACTCTCCGAATGTTTAGTATATTCTCCGCGAAATGTTAGCGCTGGGTTAAGAGTGTTGAAATTTGCACCGGTACAAAAAATTAAACCAATGACGGATCAGGATCTCCCCTTACCACGCTCACTGAAGATCGGCCGGGCGGTGGTGGGCCTGCTGGAGCTGGATCAGGCCCTGGGGCTGGCCCTGGCCGAGGCCGACCAGCCCCGGGCCGAGGTGGTGGCCCGGCTCTACGAGCGGATCGCCCGCCGCAACTACATTCCATTGGGGCTGGAGGAGGAGTATCGCCGGGCCCTGGAGCGGGAGTATGGGCGGCTGCTGGGCGGAGAGAGCCGCCGGGACTCCCACCTGGAGATCCGTATCCTCGGGCCGGGCTGTGTCTCCTGTAACCGCTTGCAGGAGCTGGTCTTTGAGGTCATGGCCCAGCGGGGCGTGGCCGCCGACATCCTGCAGATTCACGATCCCGATGAGATCGGCCGCTTCGGCCTGAACCGGACCCCGGCCCTGGTGATCGACGGCCGGGTGGTTTGCGCCGGCCGTCTGCCCAGCCGGGCGGAGGTGGAGGAGTGGCTGTGCGCCGCCGCCGGGCTCTGATCATCGGGGCCGGGCCCGCCGGACTCACCGCCGCCCTGGAGCTGTTGCGCCACACCGACGTGTTGCCCCTGGTGCTGGAGGCATCCCCCCATATCGGCGGCATCTCCCGGACCGAGGTATATCGGGGCAACCGGATCGATATCGGTGGTCACCGTTTTTTCTCCCGCTCCCCCCGGGTGCTGGCCTGGTGGCGGGAGATTCTTCCCGTCCAGGGTGGGGTGGAGCCCGACCCGGTGCTGCTGGGCCCCGAGGCTTTAGGCGCCGCGCTGACCAGCGGCCCCGATCCGGCCACGGAGGAGCGGGTGATGCTGATCCGTTCCCGGCTCTCGCGGATTCTTCATCATCGCAAGTTCCTCGACTATCCCTTGAGCCTTAGCCTGCAACTGGTTCGCACCCTGGGGTTGCGCCAGTTGCTGCTGATTCTGGGCAGCTATCTTTATGCCCACCTTTTTCCCATCGCCCGGGAACGGAGCCTGGAGGATTTTTTTATCAACCGTTTCGGCACCCGTCTTTACCGGACTTTTTTCCGCGACTACACCGAAAAGGTCTGGGGGGTGCCCTGCCGGATGATCCCGGCGGAGTGGGGAGCCCAGCGGGTTAAGGGGTTGTCGGTGGCCGGGGCGGTACGGCACGCCCTGCGCTCGCTGCTGGCCCGGGGACGAGGAGGGCGGGTGGAGACCAGCCTGATCGGCCGTTTCCTCTACCCCAAGCTGGGGCCGGGCCAGCTCTGGGAGGAGGTGGCCCGGCGGGTTACCGAACTGGGGGGCGAAATCAGGACCGGCCAGCAGGTGGTTGGCCTGGTCATCAAGGGGGAGCGGGTGGTGGAGGCCAGGGTTCGTACCCGGGAGGGGGAGGAGCTGACCCTGGGGGCCGACTTCTGCTTTTCCACCATGCCGGTGCGGGAGTTGATCGCGGCCCTGGCGCCGGTGCCGGAGCCGGTGCGGGAGGTTGCCGCCGGGCTGGTCTATCGTGATTTTCTCACCGTCGGCCTGCTCTTCAAAAGGATGCGCAAGAACCCGGGGGCGGGCCGGGCGGCCTCCGGGGAACAGGGGCGGCCGCCGGATAACTGGATCTATATTCAGGAGAGTGATCTCCGCCTGGGCCGCTTGCAGATCTTCAACAACTGGAGTCCCTGGCTGGTACGAGATCAGGAGACGGTCTGGGTGGGGCTGGAGTATTTCTGCAACGAGGGGGATGAGCTCTGGGAGATGGCCGATGCCGAGCTTAAGCGGCTGGGGGTGGCGGAACTGCACACCCTGGGCTTTATCGAGCCCGCGGACCTGTTGGACGGGGTGGTGATCCGTCAGCCCAAGGCTTATCCGGCCTATTTCGGCAGCTATCAGCGGTTTGCCGAAATCCGGGCCTTTACCGATCGCCTGGAAAACCTTTTTCTGATCGGCCGTAACGGTATGCATCGCTACAATAATATGGATCACTCGATGCTGGCCGCCATGGCCGCGGTGGAGCTGGTCAAGGCCGGCAGCTCCGACAAAGCCCCGATCTGGGCGGTCAACAGCGAGGGCGATTACCATGAGGCTTGAGAGCCGCAAGTACTCGGGCGACGAGCTTTCCGGGGGGGATGGCTGGTGAACGAGCGTTCCGGCCTTGGCCGGGCGGATGAGCGGGCCGCCCATCTGCTGATTGCCGGCCTGGGCCTGCTGCTGCCCCTGCTGCTCTACCAGCTCCGCCATCTGGATGATAACAGCCTGACCAGCTGGTACTGGGTGTTTCAGGTTGCCGACCCCTGGCGGCTTTTCCTGGGGTTGCTCCTGCTGACCCCCCTCTGCTGGCTGCTGGCCCGGTTGCCGGAATGGCGGGGTTGGGTCGACCTCCTCCCGGGCCGCCCCCTGCTGCTGCTCCCCCCCCTGGCCTTTCTCGTCTGCCTGCCCTTTCTGGATACCCCGGAAGTGATTGTCGACGCGGCTCGTTACTTTCTCCAGGCCAAAAATCTCAGTATCCATGGCCCGGCCTGGTTTTTTCGGGAGTGGGGCCGGGAGATCTTCGCCTGGACCGATCTGCCGCTGATCCCCCTGATCTACGGTCTGCTGCTCAGCTTTTTTGAAGAAAGTCGCCTGGCGCTCCAACTCTTCAACGCCCTGCTCTTCGCCCTGACCGCCCTGCTGATCGCCGTTCTCGGTCGCGATCTCTGGGATCGGGAGACCGGGGTGGCCGGGGCGCTCTTCTTTTTGGGCTTCCCCTACCTCTACAGCCAGACCCCCTTGCTGCTGGTGGATATCGGAACCATGTTTTTTCTGCTGCTGGCCATGGTCGCCTTTCAGCGGGCCCTGGTCCGGGGCGGATATTGCTATCCGGTCCTGTGCGCCCTGGCGGTGGCGGCGGTTTTGCTCAGCAAATATTCCGCCTGGCTGCTGCTCAGCGCCCTGTTGCCGGTTTTGCTCTGCTCCCTGGAGCGGGGCCGGGGGCTGGTTCTGCGGCGGGCGGCCCTGGCTTTGCTCCCCGCTTTGCTGCTGGTGGGCCCGCTCTTCTGGTACCACCGGGAGGTGATGGCCACCCAAATCTTACTCCTGCTGGAGTTCCAGAAGCCGGGGCTGGCCGGCTGGAGTGAAAGCCTGATCTCCACCTTTTACTTTCAGACCCATCCGCTGCTGACCGCCGCCGCCCTCTACTCCCTCTATCGGGCCGGGCGGTTGCGGGACCCGCGCTACCTGATCCTGCTCTGGCCGGTGCTGCTGCTCCTGGTTTTGCTGGAGGTGCGCCGCATTCGCTATTCGATCCCGATCTTTCCCCTGCTGGCCCTGCTGGCCGCCTACGGTCTCCGTGATCTGGAACCGCCCGCCTTGCGGCGCCATCTGTTGCTGCTGGTGGCAGCCTCCTCTCTGTTGCTGGCCTATGGCGGTTTTTTGCCTTTTCTGCAGAGCATGAGCGAGCGCAATCTCCAACAGGCCGGGCGTTACCTCGACACCCTGGCGGTGGAAGGGGTGGAGGTGGTGGTGGTGCCGTCGACCGAGCCGGCCATGGACCCCCGGATGGCCGTGCCCCTGTTGGATCTGTTCACCGGCCGCCCCCTGGCTTATCACCCTTCGAGTCCGGTTGAGCCGCCACCGGGGGTGGCCACCTCCTCGCTGCGTTTTACCTGGGAGTTGCCTTTGCCTCGATTTTATGCCACACTGTCCCAGTCGGTCCGCAAGCGGGCCCTGGTGCTGATCCTGCCGGGGGAAGAGGTGGAGCTGTCTGGGGATATAGAGGATAAAATTCGAGGGCTTGAGCTGTTGCGCCGTTTCGCCGTCGACAGCGGAGCTTTCCAGCATCGCACCCTGGTGGAGGTGTATGGGGCGGCGCCCGATTGATCTATTCCGGTAAGCCCGTGATGCTGAACATTTTTTTCTTTACAAAGCGGCGCAGGATCACCTAATATGCCCTAATCTATTCCGTCGGCGGAGGGATTCGGCGCGCGATGGAACAAGCTGGCCTTTTCGCTGGTCTTTTGAAGAAGAGTACAAGGTCTTGTAGGAACATAACTTAAAGGAGGTTCCGTATGAAGAGTTCACGCGTGATTGGAATGCTGGTGGTAGCTGGGATGCTGGGCCTGGTGGCCTTCCACGGCCAGGTCGGTGGCCCCGATGAGGCCCAGGCCCGGGCCGGTGGCTATGGTGCTCCGGCGGCTCCGGCCGGCGGCGGTTACGGGGCGCCCCCGGCGGTGAAGAAAGATGATGAAAAGCAGGCTCCGGCCGCCGGTGGTTACGGCGCGCCCCCGCCCCGGCCCGGTGGCGGCTACGGAGCTCCTCCCCCCCGGCCCTCCGGTGGCGGTTATGGCGCGCCCCCGCCCCGGCCCGGTGGTGGTTACGGCCGCTAAGCCCTGACTCGACTTAGCATTAACATTGGCTCGGGAGATGCACTGCCTGGAGAGGGAGGCCATCTCCCGAGTCGTTTGTGATCTTATTTCTTTCTAAGGTTAAAAGGAAAAAGGAGAGGGTATGAGCGAAGGAAGCGTGCTTGGGGAGAAGGCGAGGGAGCTCTACAAAATTCTATGTAAGGATAAATGGAATCCTTACACCACCGGGATCATCATCGCTTTCTTGAGCGTGGTGATCGCCGCCTGGTACACCTCCTGGGGGGCAACCGGCGCGGTTCAGAACTGGGGCGATTGGATCCTTTATGGGGTCGGGATCAACGAAGCGGCCCCCGGCAATATCTTTCTGCACAGCGGTTCGGTGATCGGGATCGCCTTTATCGGCGGGGCCTTTGTTTCCGCCTGTCTGGGCGGTAACTTCGCCTTCCGGATTCCGCCGCGGTTGGAGATGGTCAAGGCGGTGGTGGCCGGTTCCCTGATGGGGATCGGGGCCATCCTGGGTGGTGGTTGCAACGTCGGTGGGTTCTACAATGCCCTGGGCAATCTTTCCGCCCACGGTTTCTCGATGTTTGTCGGCTTGGTCATCGGCGCCATCCTGGCCCTGAAATACACCTACTGGGAGATGGAGAATATCTCCTGGGGACAGGGCGGGGCCAAGACCATCGATGTTCCGGCCGCTTTCCAGATTGTGCTGGGAATTCTGGCCCTGCTGGGGATCATCATCGGCGCTTACGCCTATGCCGGCAGCGAGGAGTTCTTCTGGGGCCACAAGGGTTGGTCGCCCCTGGGTACCCTGGGCGGGGTTCTGTTGCTGGCCGCGGCCCTGGGCTACACCTTTCAGCGGGGCCGCTGGTGCATGATCCAGGGCTTCCGTGAGCCCCACATGACCGGTGACTGCAAGATGGCCAAGGCCGTCGCCCTTTCGGTGGTCATGCTGGTGATGGGGATCATGGTCCTCAAGCACCAGGGTTATGTCGATCCCGGCCACTATATGCGTGGTGTTTTCGGCTGGGGCGGGGTTCTGGGCGGGGTGATCTTCGCTTTTGGCGCGGTGCTGGCCGGTGGTTGCGGGACCGGCGCCCTCTGGCGGGTCGGTGAAGGCCAGATCAAACTCTGGATCGTGGTGCCCTTCTTTGGTCTCGGCGCGGCCCTGACCAGCAAGTTTATCCATGGCCCCCGGGATATCGAAGGGATTGTCGCCTGGTACCAGGCCGGTCAACCTTTGCCTTTCCATGAAGGTTCCCTGGGCAGCTTTGTATACTTGCCCTACACCTTCCTGGGCTACGGCGGCACCCTGGCCCTGATTTTCGGCGCCATGGCCGCCTGGTATCTGGCGGTAACCTGGAACGAGAAGACCCAGAAAGGCGTGCTGGATATGTAAGCGCGGCCCGTTGCGTTTTGTAAGGCAAGTGTCGGTTCTTAAGGAGGATCATCGCTGAGGCAGCGGTGGTCCTCCTTGTTTTTCAGCCTCTGGTGTTAATGATGAAATGCGCACTGATTATTCCCCCCTGGCTTCCCGAGGAGATTTTCGCCAGTAAGACGGCGGGCAGCCAGATCAACTACTGGCAACCCCTGGGTACCCTCTATGTGGCCGCGGCCCTGCAGCGGGCCGGTCATGAGGTCCGCTTTTACAACGGCGCCTTCATGACCCACCAGCAGATCATGGCCGGGGTGGCCGAGTTTAAGCCCCGCTTTGTCGGTCTCTATTCCACCACCTTTGGCTGGCAGAAGGCCCAAGCGATGGCCGAAGCTCTGCGATCGGTTCAGGGGGACTTTTTTCTGGCGGTGGGGGGGCCTTTCCCCATCGCCGTCCAGGAGCAGTGCCTGGTGGAATGCCCGCAACTGGACGCGGTGGTCACCGGCGAGGGTGAGGAGACGGTGGTGGAGCTGCTGGAGCGGCTGGCTGGCGGCGACTTTGCCGGGGTGTTGGGTCTGATCTGGCGCCGGGGTGAAGAGGTGGTGAAAAATCCCCCCCGGCCCCTGATCACCGACCTGGACGCCCTGCCTTTTCCCGCCCGCGAACTGCTGGGGGATGCCGCCGGCCAGTACGTGCCCCCGCCCGCCACCTACAAGCGGAAGCCGGTGGCGGTGATCATCACCTCCCGGGGCTGCAATCGCCACTGCCTCTATTGCTTCCAGATCGATAAGAGCCGTAAGAGCGGAATCCGTTACCGTTCGGTGGACAACGTGATGGCCGAGATCCGGCACTGTCTGGCCCAGGGTTATCGGGAGATCAAATTCATCGACGACACCCTGGCGGCGGATTACGATCGGGCCATGGAGCTGGCTCGGCGCATCAAGGAGGAGAAGCTGGATTTTACCTGGTTTGCCTCGGCCGTTGTCAACCAGGTGGATGAAAAGCTGCTCAGGGCCTTCAAGGAGGCGGGTTGCTGGGCCATCCTCTTTGGCGCCGAAAGCGGGGTGCAAAAGGACCTCAACACCATCCACAAAGGGATCACCCTGGCCCAGACCAGGAAGGCGGTGGCGGCCGCCAAGCGGGTGGGGATCACCGTTTACACCCCCTTCCTCTTCGGCATCCCCGGCCAGACCTTCGCCGACGGCCTTAAATCCATCGAGTTTGCCCTGGAGATCGACCCCGATATCGCCAATTTCCACGCCCTGACCCCTTTTCCCGGCACCGAACTCTGGGACAATCTGGAGAAATACGGTACCGTCTCCCACGATCTGGCCGACTACACCTATCAGGGGGCGGCCTTCATCCCCTACAGCATGACCCGGGAGGAGATCAACGAGCTGCGCCGGATCGCCTTCAAACGCTTCTACTCCCGGCCCAAATTCCTCTGGCGGCGGCTCTTGGCCTTGCGCAGCGTCAACGATCTCAAGGCCGCCTGGGAGGGGGTCAAGAGCCTCTTCTGGCTCCATTTCGGGGGCAGGATTTTCGGCCGGCGTTGACCCGGTTATTTGAACTGGAGGTACTCTTTGAGCAGGGCCGGATAGGTGGCGGGGTTGAAGAGGATGTTGGTCATCATGTAGCACTCATGGGTGCAGTGGCAGCCTTGCCGGCTGATGGCCGCCACCACCCGGCGGGCCTGCTCGGAGCGGAGCAGGCGGTTCAGGTCCCCGTCGTGGTTCCGGATATTGCCCATCACCATTTGGGGGGTGAAGGATTCGCAGGGATAGGTGGTGCCGTCATCGGTGATCACCAGGTTCAGGCGGCCGGCGAAACAGGGCAGCTGCGCTTTTTGCTCCCGGGCGGTTCGCAGGATGTAGCGCCGCTGGAGAATATCCTGGGCCGCCTTCAGTCGGGCGCCGCCGAAGCGGTAGGTGGCGGCCTGGCGGTTCTTCAGTTTTTGTTCCAGGTAGGCGCAGGCGGCCTGGTATTGCTCCAGGTCCGCGGTCAACTGGCTCTTGTCGGCGAGATCGCCCCGGGCTAAAGAGATGGTGTGGGTATGGATAAAGGGCAGGGAGGCGACCAGGTCGATGGTGGCGATCATGCTCTCCTGGGTGGCCGGGCAGAAGACCGAATTGATTCCCAGCTCGAAGTTGGGATGGCGCTCCTGGAGCTGGCCCAGGGCGGCGGCGGTGCGCAGGCAGGCGGCATGGGCCCCCGGCACCCCGCGCAGGCGGTCGTGGACCTCCTGGGGGCCGTCCAGGGAGAGCTTGACCACCACCGTGCTTTTGGGGCAGTCGCGGACAATCCCGGCGGTGGTTTTTACAATCAGATCGGTGGCCTGGCCGTTGCTGGGCAACAGGATGATGGCCGGTTTGGTCCGGCGGTAGAAGGCGGCGGTGACCTGGGCCAGATCGGAACGGAGGAAAATCTCTCCGCCGGAGAAGGCCAGCCAGAGCAGGGGCGGGCAGGAGGCGGCGATCTTCTCCAGTTCGGTCAGGGTCAGCTCGCCGGCGGCGCTCCCGGCCCCGGGCGTTGAGTCGGCGGCCAGGTAAAAGCAGAAGGAGCAGCGCTGGTTGCAGCGTCGGGTGAGGAAAACGGTCAGGTGAATGGGGCGCCGTTTCCAGAAAATATCGCCCAGATGGCGGAAAGGGGAGTAGCGGCCGGGCAGTGAACTCATCGGTCCCCCCTGTGATACTGCAAGGCGCCGACCAGGCCGCCCAGGCCCACCGGCAGGGGGTAGAGCAGGGTGTAGTAGGCCCCGGCGGTCAGGGCGAAGGAGAGCCCGCCGGTCCGGTAAAAGGCGGCCAGCAGGTGGCGCTGGATCCAGAGATTGCCGGCCATGGCCAGGGCAGAGGCCAGCGGCAGCCCGGCCAGCAGCAGGGCCAGGGCCAGGGCCAGGGCCAGCACGTTGATCTTGAGTTCGTGGGAGGCGGTGCCGGAATCGCTCAGCAGGTCCCGGCAGCCCAGGGAGTAGATCGTCCAGTAACGCGATTTGCGCCAGGCGTTTTTTAGGGAGCGGCGCAGATCGTAATTGAAGAGATGGCGCACCAGGATGGCCGGGTCCATCCGCATCCGGTAGCCCAGCCGGCGCAGCCGGTGGCTGAACTCCACATCCTCGATAATCGGCAGAAATTTTTCCGGAAAGCCGCCGGCGGCCTGCAGGGTGGCGGCATGGATCACCATGGCGTGGGTGGCGACATAATCGGGCGCCTCCAACCGCTTGGTTTCAAAGTGGTGGATAAAGACCGATTGGAACCGGCTGAAGAAGCCCTGGTCGTAGGGCAGCCGGGTGTAGGTGCCGCCGATGATCCACTCCGGGCCGGAGCGGCGGGCAGCGGCCGCCGCCGCGGTAACCGTCTCCGGCAGGACAATGCAGTCGGCGTCGATGAAGAGGATCACCTCCCCCCTGGCCGCCGCCGCCCCGGCATTGCGGGCCGCCGAGGCTCCCCGTTGCTCGGGCAGCTCTACCAGCCGACAGGGATAGCGGCGGATGATCGCCACCGAATCGTCCCGGGAGCCGTCGTCGGCCACCACCACCTCGAACTTCACCTCGGTTTCCGAGGCCAGCACCGCCTCCAGGCAGAGGCCGATGGTTGCCGCCCCGTTATGGTTGGGAATAACCACCGAAAGATAAGGAGCAGCACCCAAAGCTTCGTCCCGAAAGGAGTGATCGGCAAGTCACGCCGGAGAAAAAAACGGGGAGCCAGGGCGGCGCGAAAACGCCCGGCCCCGCTCCCCGTGGATGTACAATGGTAAAAAAAACGTTCAGTCGTATCTGGTGGTTATCCTACCACCAGCAGATGGCCTTGTCGGCCTCGAATACCATATCCACCAGCTTGTCGTAATCGACTTCGCCGCCGTAGAGCTTGAATTCGGTGGCCTCCCGGCCTTCGGTGACGATTTCGACCAGCTTCTTGACGTCGCCGTCCGGCTCCGAACGATATACATTCAGGATCTTCATGATTTTACTCCCGTGCTTTAATGAAGGACAAGTTACTTGGTTCCGTAGGGGACAATGAAGTCCATCTCACGCAGCTTCTGGCCCAGCTCCTCAATGGTGAGGGGCGTCAGGCCGTTGGCCTCGCAATTTTCCGGCAGGGTTGAGAAAACCTCCCCCTCCATATCCCGGATCCAGTCCAGGTTCTCCATGTTGTGCTCGTCAAGCTTATCCATCTTGCCCAGGACCGCCCCGAAGGCGTAGTTGTTCTCCACCGCCAGGCCCAGGGCCGAGCGCAGACCGTCAACGATATAGTCCGGGTTTTTATACAAGAAACAAACTTTCTTCGACATGTTATCCTCCCCTCCTATAAGGTCAAGTAGCGGTCGTAGCTTTCAATGATGGCGCCGTGCTGGGCCTGGGTGGCCATCTTGTCCGGGGTCAGGCCGGCGGGTACGTCGCTGACCTCGTAGCCCATCTTCTTGTAGCTGTCGGCGCAGATCGAAACATCGTCGGCCATCTCCACCAGCTGGGGGAAGGCGGGATCCTTGGCCAGCTTGGTTCCCTTCCAGGTGAAGAAGATCTTTACCTGGGCGCCCTTGGCCTTGGCGGCCTTGGTCACTCCCAGAAGATGCTGCATGTTTTCAGGGTTGGTTACGAAAATTCCTAAACTTTTTGCCATCTTGGTCCTCCGTCGGGAAAAAATGTTCGATAGGTTAAATCGTTAATCAACCCTTCTTGAGGTAAACCCGGAAAAAGCCGTCGTCGTCCTTGATGCCGAGGAATTCATGGCCTTCACGCTCACACCAACCGGGCATGTCGTTCTTGGAGCCGGGATCGGTGCCCAGAACCTCCAAGATCTGGCCGGAGCTGATCTGGTTGACCGCCTTCTTGGTTTTCAGCAGGGGCATGGGGCAGCTCAGTCCTTTGGCGTCCAGGGTCAGGTCGGGAGTAATACTGTTCAGGTCCATGGTCGTTCTCCTTTTGGTTAGAGGTGTGAAGTAGTGAAAATTAGTGGTAGTTACCGTAATGAAAAAACAGAGGGGCCGGAATCGCTCCCCTGATTTTACCGAGTGTGTAACCTATAACGGACCGGTAAAGAAGATGTCAACAAAAAAAGCCGGAAAATTATAGCTTCATCAAATAGATATGATTACTGCTGCCGGTGATGGGTTTTGGCTGGAAGGCGCCACCGGCCAGCAACTATGGCCTTGGCGGTCCGTTGGTAAGGATGGGCCGGGGAGAGGATGCCACCTATTACAGAGTGCTATTTGTTGGGCGGGGTCGGTCATTGCAAAAAGCGGGAGCGGGATCGGTTTTGATCCATTATATTATTGCTGTTTGATCTTTGTCGTTCAGCTGCCGGTTAATAACTATTAGTGGAGAAACTATGCAAGCTTTGGGTATCTGCCTGGGGGCTTCCACCATCTCCTTGGTGGGGATGGAGCGGGATGGGGGCGGGGAGGAGCGGATCGTGCTGCGCCGCAGCCGCTCCCACGAAGGTAATCCCCGCCGGGTGCTGCGGGAGCTGCTGGGGGAGATCGATAACCTGGACTCCTTGAGGGTGGCGGCCACCGGCCGCAAGTTCCGCCGTCATCTCACCCTCTCCACCATCTCGGAGCCGGAGGCCGTGGAGCTGGCCTGCCGCCTGCTCTTGCCCGCCGGTCACCCCTACCGGACGGTGGTCTCGGCCGGGGGCGAATCATTCATGGTCTACCAGCTCGACGAGGATGGCCGGATCCAGCACATCCACAGCGGCAACAAGTGCGCCTCCGGCACCGGCGAATTCCTGCTGCAGCAGCTGGGGCGGATGTCGCTCTCTTTGGCCGAGGTGGAGGAGATGAGTCTGCCCGAGAAACGCTACCAGGTTTCCGGCCGCTGCTCGGTTTTCTGCAAGAGTGACTGTACCCACGCCCTGAACAAAGGGATTCCCAAGGACCAGGTGGTGGCGGGACTTTCCCGGATGATGGCCGGCAAGATCCTCGAACTGCTCAAGAAGATGCCCAGCCGCCAGGTGCTGCTGATCGGGGGCTGCGCCGCCAACCAGGCCATGGTTCATTATCTGCGGGAAGAGATCGCCGATCTGCTGATCCTGGACGAGGCCCCGGTGATGGAGGCCCTGGGGGCGGCCCGCTGGGCCCTGGAACATGAAACCCGGCCGGTGCGTGATCTGGATGGGGTTTTCGGGGCTCAAAGGCTTAACCTCTCCTATCTCAAGCCCCTGACCCAATTTCAGGATCAGGTGGAGTTCAAGGAGCACCCCCGGGGCCGGGCCCAGCCCGGTGATCGTTGCATCCTGGGCCTGGATGTCGGTTCCACCACCACCAAGGGGGTGATCATGCGGCGCCACGATAAGGCCATTGTCGCCGCCGACTACCTGCGGACCAACGGTGATCCGGTGGGGGCCTCCCGCCGGGTTTACGCCTCCCTGGCCGAGCAACTGGGCCCGGAGTTGGGCCGCCAGATTGTGATCGAAGGGCTGGGGGTGACCGGTTCCGGCCGCCAGATCGCCGGTCTGCATGCCCTGAGCGAAGGGGTGATCAACGAGATCATCGCCCATGCCACCGCCGCCGTCCACTTCGATCCCGAGGTGGACACCATCTTCGAGATCGGCGGTCAGGATGCCAAATACACCTACATCACCAACGGGGTGCCCTCCGACTACGCCATGAACGAGGCGTGCAGCGCCGGCACCGGCTCCTTCCTGGAGGAGGCGGCCAAGGAGAGCCTGGGTATCGGGGTGACCGAGATTGGCGAGACCGCCTACCAGGCCGAAAATCCGCCCAACTTCAATGACCAGTGCGCCGCCTTTATCGGCTCCGATATCAAGGGGGCGGCCCAGGAAGGGGTGCCGCTGCCCGATATCGTGGCCGGTCTGGTTTACTCGATCTGCATGAACTACACCAACCGGGTCAAGGGCAACCGGCCGGTGGGGCGCAAGGTCTTTATCCAGGGCGGGGTCTGCTACAACCGGGCGATCCCCGCCGCCATGGCCGCCCTGACCGGCAAGAAGATGGTGGTGCCCCCCGATCCCGGTTTGATGGGAGCCTTCGGGGTGGCCCTGGAGGTGGAGCGCCGGCTGGACCAGGGGCTGCTTAAGCCCGGCAGTTTTGATCTGGACCAGTTGATCAAACGTGAGGTCGCCTACGGCCAGCCCTTCAAATGCGGCGGCGGTAAGGATTGTGACCGGGGTTGCGAGATCTCCCGGGTGGTGATCGACGGCAAGAGCTACCCCTTCGGTGGGATCTGCAACCGTTACGATAATATCCTCTTCAAGCGTAAGGTGGCGACCGGTGGCCTGGATATGGTGATCCAGCGGGAGCGGCGGGTCTTCCGCGACCTGGCTGCGGCCGATCCCGCCGATGATCGCCCCACGGTGGGGATGAACCGCTCCTTTCTGATCAATACCTTCTTCCCGCTGTTTAATCGTTTTTTCAGCGAGCTGGGTTATCGGCTGGTGCTGCCGGACCGGGTTGATCCCGCCGGGGTCGACCAGCGCAACGCTCCCTTCTGTTTTCCGGTGGAACTGGCCCACGGTTTCATGGCCGATCTGCTGGCCAAGGAGCCAGATTTTCTCTTCCTTCCCCATATCCGGGCGATCAAGGTGGCCGATGACGCCACCGTCTCCTGTACCTGCCCCTTTGTGCAGGGCGAACCCTACTATCTGCGCGGCACTTTCGGCGCCAGCCAGCGGCGACCGATTCTGAGTCCGGTTTTTGATTTCAGCCAAGGCTTTGCCGCCGCCCGCCCGGCCTTTCTTGAACTGGCGGCGGGGCTGGGGATCAAGGACCGGCGGCGGGTGGAGGCGGCGCTGGCCAGGGCCGAGGCCGAGCAGGAGGCCCTGCGCGCCGATCTCAAGGCCATGGGACGGCACGCCCTGGCCGAGCTGGAGCGGGACCCAAGCCAAACCGGGGTGGTGCTTTTCGGCCGGCCCTACAACAGTTGGGTGCAGGAGGCCAACAAGGGGATTCCCGCCAAGTTCGCCTCCCGGGGCATCCGGATCATTCCCCACGATATGCTGCCCTACGAGGATGAGCCACTGGCCGCCGACATGAACATGTACTGGGCCATGGGGCGGATGATCATGAAGGCGGCCCGTTTCGTCAAGCGCCACCCCCAGCTCTACGGCACCTATATCACCAACTTCTCCTGCGGACCCGACTCCTTTCTGGTCACCTATTTCCGTGACATGATGGAGGATAAACCCTCCCTGACCCTGGAGCTGGACAGCCATACCGCCGATGCCGGCCTGGAGACCAGGATCGAGGCCTTTCTCGATATCATCCGCTATTACCGCCAGTTACAGCAGAACCGACCGCCGGAGGCGCAACCGGCCAGCGACTCCGCTTTCGTGGCGGCGGTCACCGAAACCCGGGGTGGTCAACTGGGGATTCGCCGGGCCGATGGCTCCTGGGTGGCGCTGACCGATCCCCGGGTCAAGGTGGTGCTGCCGGCCATGGGGAAATTCGGCACCGCCCTGGTGGCCCGGGCTTTTGCCAGCAAGGGGATCAGGGCTGAAGCCCTGCCCCCGGCCGATGAGGAGGCGTTGAAGGTGGGCCGGGGCAACTCCTCCTGCAAGGAGTGCCTGCCCCTGCAGACCACCATCGGCACCATGCTGCAATATTTCAGCAAGCAGCGGGCCGCGGGGGAGATAACCGCCTATTTCATGGCCACCACCGAAGGGCCCTGCCGTTTTGGCCAGTACCAGGTTTTTGCCGGTCGGACCATCGCCCGCCAGCGGATTCCCGACGCGGCGGTACTGTCGCTGACCTCCACCAACAGTTACGGGGGCTTGGGCAACAGCTTTACCCTGGCGGCCTGGCGGGCCATCGTGATCGGCGATCTGCTCAACGAGATCTGGTCCACCATCCTGGCCGGGGCGGTGGATCGGGAGGAGGGGGTGGCCACCCTGGAGCGGGAGTGCCGGGCCCTGGAGCAGGTGATCGATAAAGGCTGGCCGGTGATCTCCCGCCAGCTCAAGGCCTCGGCGGCGGCTTTAGGCCGGATTCGCCTGCGGATTCCCCACGCCCAGATCCCCAAGCTGTCGCTGGTGGGCGAGATCTATGTCCGCCACGACCCCATCTCCCTGCAGCGGTTGATCGAGCGGCTGGCCGAGCAGGGCTTCATCGTCCGCACCTCCCAGACCTCGGAGTGGATCAAGTATACCGACTGGCTGGTGCGCCACCGGATCGAGGGGCGGCCCGATTTTCCCTGGTGGGCCCGCTACTGGGTAAAACGCTATTTCGACGCTAAAATCCGCAAGCTGCTGGCCCCCTGCGGTCTTTTTCACTATGAGGAGAAGGTGGAGGTGGAACCGCTGATTGCCGCCGGTCGCCGCTTTATCTCCCCCCATCTCTCCGGCGAGGCGATCCTGACGGTGGGGGCGGCCCTGCACGAGATTTTGCATCCCTCCTGCGGGGTGATCTCCATTGGCCCCTTTGGCTGCATGCCCACCCGGCTGGCCGAATCGATTCTCAATGAAAAATTCAACAGCGGCGAGAAGCGGGCCCTGCTGGCGGCGGCAGGGGTTCGCGACTTCCCGGCCCCCCTGGCCCGGGAGCGCAAGTTCCCCTTCCTGGCCCTGGAGACCGACGGCAATATCTTCCCCCAGATCATCGAGGCCCGCCTGGAGGCCTTTGCCCTCCAGGCCCGGCGGATCCATCAAGAGATGCTCAACGGTGGTCACTGATGCCGGCAGACCCATGACCCTGGCCGAACGGTTGCTGGCTCGGCTCAGCCGGCCCCGGGGTGTGGTGCCGGAGTATGTCGGACCCCGCTGCCTGCGCCGCCGGTTTATTCGCAGCACCTGCCGGCGTTGTCTGGAGGAGTGCCCGGTCCAGGCCCTTAGCGCCGGGGAAGGCGAGGTGGGGCTGGACTCCCGGCGTTGTACCGGTTGCCTGGCCTGCGTCGCGGTCTGCCCCAGCGGCGCTTTGGTGGCCAGAGACCCCCGGCCCGGCCGGGTGGCGGAGCGGCTCTTCGCCCGGGCCGGCGGCGGGGCGGTGCTGTGCTGCGAAAAGGGGATGCGGGACGGCAGTGAACTGCTGCTGCCCTGCCTGGGAATGCTCTCCCGGGAGGAGCTGGCCCTCTTTGCCCTGCTGGCCGGGTCGCTTACCCTGCGGTTGCACCCCTGCCAAAAGTGCCACTCGCCCCAGGTGCCGGCTTTGCTGCAAGGACGGGTGGAGCAGCTGGTGGCCCTGGGGGGGGGCGAGATGGCTCCGCCTCCCATTGAGTTACGGTTGGTTGAATCGCCGGCTGGCGGAGGGGGGGGCGTTCAGAGTGAGACGGAGCCAGCCGGCGGCGCTCCAGGAGATCGCCGCGATTTTTTTCGGGCCTGCAAAACCCTTTCTTTCCAGGCGGCCGTCGAGTCTTGGGGGGTAATCCGGGAAGAACCGGAGCGGCCCGAGGAGCGCTGGGCTTCCACTAAACATCTGCCACCCAGGTTTGCCCTGCTGGAGCGGGCCTGGTCGCGATGGGAGGCGGAACCCGGTCGGCGCAACCTGTTGCTGCCGCTGCTGACCATGGTGACGGTGGGCGACCAGTGCACCCACTGCGGGGCCTGTGTCGGGCTCTGCCCCAGCGGGGCGATCAGCAGCGAGGAGGGCGAGGAGGGCTCCCGGTTGCTCTTTAGCTGGTCCCGCTGCTGTGCCTGCGGGCTCTGCCGGGAGTTCTGCCCGGCCCGGGCGATCACCCTGGACCCCGTCACTGACCCTGCCCGGCTGGCGGAGAGAACCCGGGAGATCCACCGTCGTTAGCAGGCCGCTGCCAGCAGGGCTTGTAACCTGGTTTTGTATTCGGGGGGGGAGATTTGGGCGCCCCGCAGGCCGCCCCGCAGGTTGATCTCCCCCAGGCAGAAGCGGTTGTCGGGCAGCAGCATCAGGTCGAGATGGGCGTAGGGGAATCCCCCCCGGGTCATGACCCGGCGGCAGAAATCTTCCTGTTCCGGGCTGAGGGGCCGGGGTTGGGCGCTACCGCCACAATGGAGATTGTGGCGGAACCCCACCGGATTGTGCCGCAGATAGGCCTCCTGGTAATCTCCCAGCATAATCACCCGCAGATCCCGGCTCTCCGCGATAAAGGGCTGGAGGACAAAAGGGGGGGCCAGACTGCCCAGGGTGGTCTGATTGAGGACCTCCTCCACACTGTTCCAGAGCAGTACCCCCAGGCCGGCATTGGCCCGGTCCAGCTTGGTGACCACCCGCGAGATGCCGGCGGCATGATAGCGGCTGACCGCCCGGTGCAGGCCGTGCAGGTCATGGATGGCCGTGGTGTGGGGGAGCATAAAGGGCCCCAGCAGGGCGGCCTGCATCACCTTGGAGCGGGAGATGGCCTGGGAGAGGGCCGAGGGGAAAAGCTCAACCCCCCGGGCGGCGAGATCCAGCAGCAGGTACTCCTCGCCGGGGGCCAGGCGGACCCGGTCCACCACCCGGTCGCCGGCCTCCAGTTGTTGATAGCTCTTCCGCAGGGTTTCGTTGTCCCGGATCAGGCGTCGAGGCGGGTGCATTGGGTCGCCCTCGCTGTTGGTGGGGATTAGAAGAGCATTTCCAGAAAGCGGGAGTGAAACTGGGAGAGGTCGCTGTTGCATTCGCCGCAGTAAAGTTTGATCTCCCCCAGAATCTGGGATTCATCCCCCTCCTGGGTGAAGCTGCCGTCGCTGTTCTGGCGATAGTTGGTGGTGAGAATAACGTTGTCGGCCACCTCCAAAAAATCCCGGTCGTTGCCGCAATGGGGACATTTGATCAAGGTCAGACTCCGGCTGATTCGTTTTTTCTGCGGTTGGTCCTTTTTTTCGCGACTGGGAGCGATTTCCATCATCTTTCCGGCAAATAGTCAAGGTTCAAGAACGGGGCCACCGCTGCGCGGTAACCGGCAAACTGCGAATTATATTCCAGGCGGAGAATAATATCAAGGATTGAGTCTTCATGCGCAGGCACCCAAATGGTCGCCCAAATGGGTCCCAAACGCCCAAATGGGGTCAGACACCATTTGGCCGGATGCTTTGGATCTGCTAGAATGCGTTATTCGTCATCCCGTACCTTATCGCTCAAGGAAAATACAGGAGGCAGTAATGGCGCGTCTTCCCCGCTATGTTATCCCCGGCCAACCG
>NZ_JBIPKH010000013.1:0-92781 GCF_044068625.1 Desulfurivibrio modestus | reverse complement strand
TTAAAAGATATTTCCAGCGGGGGGTGGGGCAGGCCGAAGGAAACGTGCGGGTCAAGGAGTTTTTGCGCCGCCGGATCAGCTTCGAACGCTTCAACCTGATGGATGATTTCCCCTGGAATGGTGGCCTGGATGTGATCTTCTGCCGCAACGTGATGATCTACTTCAATCGGGAGACCCAACAGGTGCTGCTCAACAAGTTTCATCAGGCCCTGGCCCCGGGCGGTTATCTCTTCATCGGCCACTCGGAAAGCATCTCCAGTCTGAAACACGGGTTCAGCCAAATCGCCTCCACGGCCTACCGGAAAAAATAGTTCGCGGGAAAAAGCTTCATGAAAATCGTCGTTGGAATCTCGGATATGAAGGTGAGCAACAATCCCGAGGATGTATTGATCACCTATTCCCTGGGGTCCTGCATCGGGGTGGCCATCTGGGACCCGGTTGCCAAGGTCGCGGGACTGCTGCACTATATGCTGCCGGACTCGTCGCTGGACAAGAATAAGGCCCAGGCTAAACCCTTTATGTTCGCCGACACCGGAATCCCGCTGCTCTTCAAGGAGACCTACAAGTTCGGGGCGGTGAAAACCCGGCTGGTGGTCAAGGTGGTGGGTGGCAGTCAGATTATGGATAATTCGGGAATTTTCAATATCGGCAAGCGTAATAACGCCGTCTTGCGCAAGATGTTTTGGAAGAACAACATTATGATCACCAAGGAAGATGTGGGGGGCTCCAGTAACCGCACAATCAGCATCGCGGTGGGTAACGGGCTGACGACCCTCAAGGTTTCCGGCCGGGGGGAGTTCGAGCTATGAGCAGAGTGGAAGAGATTCTTAGCCTGGTAAAACATGTTCAGCCCTTTCCCAAGGTGGCCCAGCGGGTGATGGGGCTGCTGGCCGACCCGGAAACCGATGTCCGTCTTCTGGCCGAGGTTATCCAGTACGATGAGGTGATAACCGCCAACGTCCTGAAGATCTGCAACGCTCCCTATTTCGGACTTTCCCGTAAGGTTTCCTCCCTGCGGGAAGCCCTGGTGGTGATTGGAGATAAAAACCTCAAGGATATCATCATCACCAGCAGCAGCGCCCGCTATTATAAAGGGGCGGTGGGCTCCGGCTATGAACTGGAGCAGGGCGAGTTGTGGCGCCACTCGGTGGCGGTGGCCATCATGGCCAAACAGCTGGTGGGCAAGGTGCAGGGGGTGGATAGCGGCGCCGCCTTCACCGCCGGTCTGCTCCATGATATCGGCAAGCGCTTCCTGAGCAGTTTTGTCTCTGACGATTTTGAACGGATCATGGCCCGGGTGAGCGAGGGCGAGAAGTCGTTTGTCGAGGTGGAGCAGGAGATTCTGGGGATCAGCCATGCCGACCTTGGAGGAATTATCCTCAAGCACTGGGAGTTCCCCGAGGAGATTCAGCAGGCGGTGATGCTCCACCACGACCCGGAAGTCCTGGGCAAGGAGCCCCTGGCCGCCCTGGTCGCCCTGAGCAACGCCCTGGTGATCTCCATGGGGATCGGGGTGGGGGCCGACGGGTTGGCCACCAAGCTGCAGGGGGAGGGGCTGCGTCGCTTTGGCATTACCCGTTCCCATCTCGATATGTGCATGGCCAACCTGTTGCACGAGCTTGAAGAGGCCGAAGAACTGCTTCAACTCTAAGGCAAAGGCGGTTATAGTCGTTGATGTTTCCGGTTTCTTGCTTCCCCGGGGTGGTCGTGGCGCGGAGCGAAGGGGTTGGCAAAATAACAAACCGCAGCAAATAAGGAAGAGCAATGGCATTTAATATTCTGGTGGCGGATGATTCGGCAACCATGCGGGCGGTTATCAAGAAGACGGTGGAGATGGCCGGGGTGCCGGTGGGCAGTTTTTTTGAGGCCACCCACGGTAAAGAGGCCCTGGATATTCTTGAAAACAACTGGATCGACGTGATTCTCTCCGATATCAACATGCCGGTGATGGGAGGGATGGAACTGTTGGGGGAGGTTGCTCGCAACGAGGAATTCCGGCGGATCCCCCTGATCTTCATCACCACCGAGTCCAGTGAGGCCCGGATGGATGAGGCCCGCCGCCTGGGGGCGGCCGGTTACGTCAGGAAGCCCTTTCAGCCGGAGAGCATCAAGAAGATCCTTTACGAAGTCCTGGAGAAGGCCTATCAGCACAAGGTTGAAGCCCCTTCGCAGCCGGCGGCGGCCAGCGAAGATGATATGGATTTTTAAAACCCCTTAACCGCCGTGGAGGCTCGACCGATGGATGGGCAGTTCAGGTCATTAATTTTTCAGACTTTTGGTGAAGTTTTCGAAACCATGTTCTTCACCTTTCTCGAGCCGGTCGATGAGATTCCCGGTCCCGAGGCGCTGGTCTGCGACGATACCTATATCCGGGCCGATATCGCCTACCAGGGGCCCCAGTCCGGCCGCTTCACCATCTATCTGCCCAAACGGCTGGCCCACAATGTCACCATGAACTTCCTCGGGGCCGATGAAGCGGCTATCAGCGACGAACAGATGCTGGACACTGCCAAGGAGGCCACCAATATGGCGGTGGGCAGCCTGCTGGGCAAGATCGATCCCGCCGGGGAGTCCAAGCTGAACATTCCCGAGGCGATGATCCTGGATCATTTTGCCGGGGCTGAAGTTGCCAAGGAACCGGGAGCGTTTCTGTTCGACACCGACTACGGTCGGCTCTGGGTTGTTTTTAACTGATGTTTTTTGCGAAAAGGGAAGAGATGATCGGGCCAACAGCATCCATACGGCGGTATTATGGGTAAGATAAGGGTCTTGGTGGTTGACGATTCCGCGGTGGTCCGCAAGGTCTTCAGCGAGGAGTTGTCCCGGGAAAAGGATATCGAGGTGGTGGGCACGGCTCCCGATCCCTATGTGGCCCGGGACAAGATCGTGGCGCTCAAACCCGATGTGGTAACCCTGGATATCGAAATGCCGCGCATGGACGGGATCACCTTCCTGCGTAAGTTGATGAGGTATTACCCCCTGCCGGTGATCATTGTCAGTTCGCTGACCCGCGAGGGCGGCAGCCTGGCCCTGGAGGCCATGGAGATCGGGGCGGTGGAGGTGATCAGCAAGCCCGGCGAGGCGTACTCGGTGGGCGACATGAGTACCCAGCTGGCGGAAAAGATTCGGGCCGCGGCCCAGGTGGACGTGACCCGGCAACGTCGGATGATCACCACTCCCAGTGCCGTTGCCCCCAAGTTGTCGCTGACCCGGACCACCAACAAGCTGATCGCCATCGGCGCCTCCACCGGCGGGACCGAGGCCCTGAAAGAGGTGTTGACCCAGTTCCCTCCCAACTCCCCCGGCATTATGATCGTGCAGCATATGCCGGCCAAGTTCACCACCAGTTTTGCCGAGCGTTTGGACAGCCTCTGCCGGGTGCGGGTCAAGGAGGCGGAAGATGGCGACGCGGTGGTCCCGGGTACCGCCCTGCTGGCCCCGGGTAACTTTCACATGGTGATGCGGCGGAGCGGGGCCCGCTACTACGTGAATATCAAAAGCGGTCCCATGGTCTGTTATCAGCGCCCGGCGGTGGATGTACTGTTTAACTCGGTGGCTGCCTATGGTGGCGCCAACGCCATCGGGGTGATCCTGACCGGCATGGGCAAGGACGGCTCCCAGGGGATGCTGAAGATGAAGCAGGCCGGGGCCCGGACCATCGCCCAGGACGAGGCTTCCTGCGTGGTTTACGGGATGCCCAAGGAGGCGGTGGAGGTGGGGGCGGTGGACAAAGTGCTGCCGCTTAAGGATATCCCCGCCGCGGTTCTGAAAATGCTGGAAGAGGATTGATGCCTGCCCGCGGGTTTTTGACTACCCTTCGATGGTCAGCAGCAGCTTTTTGATTTCGATGCCGCCGGTGAACCCCCCTAACGAATTTTTCCCCACCACCCGATGACAGGGGATCAGCAGCGGGCAGGGGTTGGCCCCGCAGGCCCCGCCCACTGCCCGGGCCAGGTTGTGGTCGCCCAGAGCCTGGCCGATCTCGCCGTAGCTTCTCGTTTCTCCATATGGAATGGCGGCAATTTGCCGCCACACCTCTTGCTGGAATCCGCTGCCCGCCGCCAGGAAAGGGGAGGGTGGTGGATCGGCGAAGAAGCAGCGACTTTCGCCGGCCAGATAGGCGGCGAGATGTTGTTGTACCAGGCGGATCGCGGCGGAGCCGGCCTCCCGGCTCCCGTCGCCGACCATGGCCCCCCATTGCCGGAGGGTCAAGACGGCCCGCCGATGGTCGGTCGCCAGGAAATCGACTCGGACCGGGCCGCCGTCAGCCAGGATAAACCAGCAGGTCAGTTGGGGGTGGGGGCAGCAGAGGGTGAGGAATCTTTTTAATTCTGGTGGCACGGATGGTCCTCCAAACCCTTGCGGGCTCAAGATATGGTGGTGCTGATCGGCCGTAACACGAGATGTGGTGCGGTTTCATGTTTTGGGTAATTTTCTGTTGCTTCATAAAAACAAGAAGATAGAAAAAATAGTTAATTTTATGCTTGATTTTTTCCGATCACTTCTCTATAGCAGGTTATATGGGAGCAGGAGATCGGGCGGTGGTTACCCGATCTTAACAGACTCCCCGTCAATGTTCAAAACAGCCTGTGGGAGGAGAGGATGCGGTTGGTGTCGGTCTGGCAGTTGGTACTGGTAGCTTGTTTGTCGGTGATGCTCTGCGGCCAGGAAGCGGCTGCCCGGCAGGCCCTGGCCACCACCCACAAGAGTGCTCCGGGGGCCACGGCCGCCGGCGCTGCGGCCGCCACCGGTTCTTTTACCCTGCTGCGGCCCGCCGATAACGGACTGGTCAAGAGTCAGCCGGGCCAGGCGGGCAATGTCCTGTTGGGCAGCGCCGCCGGCGAGCAGCTTGCCCGGCGGCTCTCGGCCCGCAGTGCCGTGGTGGTGGACGCCCGCACCGGGCGCCTGCTCTTCGCCCTCAATCCCGATGAACCCCGCCAGCCCGCCAGCACCATCAAGGTGCTCACCGGCCTGATCGCCCTCGACTCCCTGCGCGACTCCGAACTGGTGCCCACCAGCCGTCGGGCTGCCGGGATGCCCCGCTCCAAGATCTACCTGCAGCAGGGCAGTTCCTACCGGGCCGGGGATCTGATCAACGCGATACTGCTCAGCTCGGCCAACGACGCCAGCGTGGCCCTGGCCGAAAAGATTGCCGGCAGCGAAAGGGCTTTCGCCCGGTTGATGACCGGCAAGGCCCGGGCCATGGGGGCCAACAATACCGTGCTGATCAACTCCAACGGTTTGACCGCCAGTGGCCAGCAATCAACGGCCCGGGATCTGGCCCTGATCTTTCATCATGCCATGCAGCATCCGGAATTTGCCCGACGGATCGGCACCGCTTCCGCTCAAACCAGTTTTGGTCGAACCCTGAACTCCAACAACCGCGCCCTCTGGCAGATCAACGGCAGTGAAGGGGGCAAGACCGGCTACACCAACGCCGCCCGCCAGACCTACGTCGGCAAGTTCAAGCGGGGCAACGATGAGGTGTTGATCGCCCTGATGGGCAGCAACAGCATGTGGGATGATGTCGGCCACCTGGTGGAGCATGGTTTTCAACTGATGGGCAACAGCGCCGTGATGGCCGCGGCCACGGTTGATCCCGCCTTTACCCGGCGTGTTCCGGGCTCCGGCTCGGTGGCGCTGACCGTGCTGAGCGATGCCGGCAAATCCAGTCTGTAATTCTTCCTCCCGCCCTCGGCCCGACTCTTCCGATCTGCCCCGCGATAAGGAGGGGCTCCGCCGCCGTTGCCGGCCAGCCGATTTTTCCCCCGGATCGTTGGCCGAAGCCCTGCGCTCCCTGCCCGGCTACAAAGGGCGGCGCCGCCTGTTCGTCGGCCCGACTCCCCGGCTTAAACAGCTGAGGATCAACACCCTGCTGGATGGCAAGGAGTTGTTGATGCCCTCCCCCGGCCTGCGGGACGGCTTCTACCTTTTTCGTCCCTTTACCATCCCCTTTGTTAAATTACCCCTGGCCGTGACCCACAAAGGGATGCCCCATTTTGCCCGGAAGCTCACCACCGGCCAGTTGGCCGGCCTGGGGGTGGATCTGTTGGTGGATGAGGTCCTGGCCGTTGATCGGCATGGCCGGGTGCTGGGTGATGGTCAGGGTTATTTTGACCTCTCGCTGGCGATCCTGGCGGCCACCGGCGCCCTGGCCGGTGATTACCAGGTGGTGGCCGTGGCGGCTCCCCTGGAGCCCGGATTGACCCTTCCCGCCGACCCCTGGGATCTCCAGGCCGACTACCTGCTTAATGGGCAGGGGCTGGAGCGCTATCCCCGCGCCCAAGGGGAGAGCCCGCCCAAGATCTTCTGGGAGCAGCTTTCTCCCACTCGGATCAAACGAATCACCCCCCTCTGGCAACTGCGCAATCCTCAGCCTTTGTTGTGACGGAAGATCGGCTCCAGCCCCGAGGCCTCGGCAAACCGGGCGATCTCCTCCCGCAGGGTTCGCACATAGGGACAATCCCAGATCACCAGCAGTTTGTGGCGGGCCAGGTAAACCGGGGGGGAAGCGCCGCTGCCCGCCCCGGCAGGGGGCAACCGCTCCTCCAGCAGGTAGGAAAAGATCTGGGGCAGCCGGCAGACCCGGGGCCGGCTGGGGTAGATACGGCAACCCCCGGCGGCGGTGAGCTGGGGGCAGCGCCGGGCCTGGGGCAGGATCATGCTCCAGCCCTGGCGCCAATGGTAGAGGGCCGGTTCAGCCCGGTAAAACTCCCGGTCCTGGTGGAACAGGGGCGGCTCGCTGGCGCTGCTGCTTTTTCGGCTGGCCGGGGTGTCGATTCGGGGCAGGGGGAAGAGGGCGGTCTCCTCGGGTTGCAGCGGGATTTCAAAAAACTCCTGGGTCAATCCGGGGGCGGGGCCGGTGCAGCAGAGGGTGCAGCCGCAGGGGGCGCAGAGCAGGCTGTTGATCGTTTCCAGTTCGCGGCTGAGGATGGTGTGGCAAATCCAGCTCTCCAAGGCGGTGAATCGATCCAGGGGCTGCCCCTCTTCGTCCAGGACGGTGGCAATGGCGGCCCGGCTCTTGAGTTTTTCAAAGTCGGCCAAAAGATCCCGGTGGGGAGCGAGCAGGCGGTCCGGTTCCGGGTAGAGGATGCCGGCCGTCTCCAAAGGTTCATGCAACTGCTCCAGCACCTCGTCGACGCGGCTAAACGGCCCGGTCAGATAGAGCAACTGCAGCAGTCTGACCAGGGGCAGCAGGGGCCGGGCCAGCAGGTCCACGCCGGCCTGCAACTCTTTTTTGTCGGGAAGGGGCTGATTCATCATTAAATAGCCGGGGTTGTTCCCGGTGGCGATGTCGGTTGTCGGGAGCGGGGAAATCCTTGACCTTAAAGGTCGGCGACGTTATGATTCCACCGTTTTTTACCATCGCCGGGGCCGATCCCATGGCAGGCCCCGGGAGCTGAGCCCTTAAAATTCCACATGCGAGGCCCAGGTGAGCGAAACCTTTCAGTCCCAACCCCTGACCGAACACCTGGGGGATCTGCGCCGGGCCCTGATCCGCTCCCTGATCGCGGTCGCGGCCTGCTTTGTCCTCACCTACAGCTATAGCAAGCCCATCGGGCACTGGTTCTTCGCTCCCCTGTTCGCGGTGCTGCCGCCGGACACCAGCCTGATCTTCACCTCCTACCAGGAGGGCTTTTTTTTTATCTGAAGGTCGCCTTCACCGCCGCGTTGCTCATGGCCTCGCCGGTGATCTTCTGGCAGATCTGGAGCTTTGTCGCCCCCGGGCTCTATAACCACGAAAAGAAGGTGGTGCTGCCCTTCACCGCCGTTTCGGCCCTCTGCTTTCTGGGGGGGGCCGCCTTTGCCTACTTTGTGGTTTTCCCCCCCGCCTTCCGTTTCCTGGTCGGCTATTCCCACGAGTACCTGACCAGCATGCCGGGGGTGAGCGAGTATTTCTCCCTCTCCCTGCGCCTGCTGATCGCCTTCGGCTTGATCTTCGAACTGCCGGTCTTTATGGTCCTGCTGGCCCGGCTGGGGGTGATCGACGCCCCCTTTATGGCCCGCAACCGACGTTACGCGGTGTTGTTGGCCTTTATCCTCGCCGCCATCCTCACCCCCACCGCCGACGTGGTCAACCACCTGTTGATGGCCGGCCCGTTGATCGTGCTCTATGAGATCAGCATCGGGATGGTCAAGGTTTTCGGCGGCCGGCCGGCTTAGGAGCGCAGCACCGCTTCCGCCTGGTCGAGCATGGCCTGGGCGGCCCGGGTGTGCTTGAAGTTTTTATGGATCGCCGCCATGGTGCGATAGCTTTCGGCGGCCTTCTCTTTCTCGCCGGTGGCCAGATAGATTTCGGCCATCCTTTCCATCATCTCCACCGCTCCGGCGGGATTGTTGTAATCCTGGTAGGCGTTGAGCAGTTCCAGGGCCAGCTCCCGGGCCGCCGGGTAGTCCCGCAGGCCCATGTGGGCCTTGAGCAGCCTCTTCTGCAGATAGGTGGCGCTCAGGTCATCCTCGGCGGCCCGGCAGATGGCCAAGGCCCGCTCCAGTTGGGGCAGGGCCTTGGCGTACTCCTCCTTTTCCAGGCAGAGTTCCGCCAGCTTGGTCACCGCCCGGGCAATCCCGGCCTCGTTTTTCTCCTCCTCAAACCCCCGCAGGGCGTTATGGAAGGCGGCGGCGGCCTGGGGGAAACTGCCCCTTTTCAGCAGTTCCAGCCCTTCATCATAATCCAGTTCGGCCGGGGTCTTTTCGGGCTCTTGCTCTTCAGCTTCGGGATTGGTGGGAATCGGTTGCATGGGTACTCCTTTAATCTTTGAACTCTGGGGTTAAGTGGTTCAGGCCGCCGGCGGAGAGGGCTTAAGGGCCTGGGCGGCCAGTTCGCCAACGGTGGTGGTCCGGGGGCGACCCTCCTGGTAGAAGGTCACCTCGCTGGGGTCGGTGGTCAGATTGGCCAGGGGGCCGAAAAACTCACTGGCGGCCACCGGGCCCAGAATCCTGACGGCCATGGCCCGGATCAAGGGGTCGGGGTCGTTGAGCAGGGCGGCCATCTGGTAATAGGGCGTGTTTTTGATCAGATCCGGCCGGCGGGCGGCGATGGTGCCCAAGGCCCAGAGGACCTGGGATCGGGTGCTGATATGGTTGACGTAGCGCAGCATGTGCCGGGCGAATCCCCCGTAGATATCGGGCCGGGCGGCGATGATGGAACCCATGGTCTCAACCAGCCCCCAGGGGGTGGCCGCCGAATCGGAGCAGGCCTCAAAGAGGCGGTGAAGCAGATCGCTGACCGCTCCGGGTTGCCGGGTGGCCAGGCGGGCGCAGACCTGCCCGATCAGGTGGGCCAGCCGCCAGCGCTCGGCCTCGTCGGGGGTATAGAGCAGCCGCTGCAGATAGCGCAGGGTTTTGAGATCGTCGAAGCAGATGTCCACCAGGGCGTCGAGATCACCGGCCAGGGCCAGGCGGCCCACCTCTCTCTTGTCGGCCCGGCGTTTTTTGCGGCGGGGGTCCCGTTCCGGTTCGATGGGAGGCAGGTATTCCGGGGCGGCGGGGGAGGCGGTCTGGGGGTTGTTTTTGGCCTGGCGGAGCTTGATGATCTCGTCGTACTCGCGCTGCAGGCGGACAAAATAGAGAACCCCCCGCACATAACGGCCGTCGAGGTGGCGTTGATCCAGAACCTGATGGGAGATCTCGTCATAGCTCTCCAGTCGGCCGGTTAAATAGTCCTGGTCCGGCAGCAGGTCCCAGGCCAGATCCCAGTCGTCGTCGCAGGCGTAGAGCAGGGCGTCGACCATGGCGGCCCCCACGTTATGGCCGGTGGCGTCACAGGCGTAGACCGCTCCGCACTGGCAGCGGCCCACGCTGAACTCTCCGAGTTTGCGTTGTTCCGGAACCCGGGCCGGTTCGATCTCCTGGCCGCAGAAGACGCAACGGGGCGGGGTTTTGATCTGCTGACCTTTCATGCGCTCAGTTCGTGGTCAATGGCCTGGAGGAAGCGGGGGTCCACCTGATAGCCCAGTTCCCGGGCCTTGAGGGCGGCGGCCTTGGCCTCCTGGTACTGTTCCTGATAAAAGTGGGCCACCGCCAGGTTGTTGTAAGCCATGCCGAATTCCGGCTCCAGCTTGATCGCCTCCTTGGCGGCCTTGGCGGCCAGGTCAAAGTTGCCGGCCGCGATCTGGCTGGTGGCCATGTTGACCCAGGCGTTGGCCAGCTTGGGGTCATGGCGCAGGGCTTCCTCGTAGGCGGCCACCGCTTTTTCCGCGTCGCCGAGCTGCTGCATGATCAGGCCGATGTTGGCGTGGGCTCGGGCCAGCTCGGGCAAAACCTTGACCGCCCGGCGGTTGGCGGCCAGGGCTTTTTCCAGGTCGCCCCGTTCGAAATGGATGGCCCCCAGGTTGATGTGGGCCTCCACCGAGTGATCGTCCAACTCCAGGCATTTCTCCAGCTCGCGGACCGCGTCGTCGATCCGTCCCGCCTTGCGGTAAACCAGGGCCAGGTGGTGGTGGGCCACCACGTTATTGGGCAGCTCTACGCACTTCTCTTCCAGCTCGGCGATAATCTTATCCAGTTCTTCGGTTTTTTCGGTTGGCGTGGTCATGCGGTTTCCTTGCGGTTGAATTATGATCATTAAAAAGGATTTTTTATTTGGAACCAAAAAAGATACCACAGCCCTGGCGGGGCGTCAAAAAAAAGGGGGTGGTGAACCGCGATAAAAGAGGTAAGCTGGGGTGACAGTGGAGCTAATCGGCCAAGGAGGAAGTGATGAGCGAGGGTGGCGGCAGGGGTGGGCTGGTGGTGGCCGGCATGGGGGGCGGTACCGGCAAGAGCGTGGTGGCGGTGGGCCTGGTGGCCGCCCTGGTTGGGCGGGGAGAAGCGGTGGCGGTCTTCAAGAAGGGGCCGGATTACATTGATGCCGGTTGGCTGGCCCTGGCCGCCGGCCGACCCTGCTACAATCTTGATCCCTTTTTGATGACGCCCGAAGTGATTCGCCGCTCCTTTGCCGACCATCGCCGGGCCGCCGATCTGGCCCTGTTGGAGGGAAATCGCGGTCTGTACGACGGCGTCGATCTGGAGGGCAGTTGCAGCAGCGCCGAGTTGGCCAGGCTGCTCGGTTTGCCGGTGCTGCTGGTGGTGGACTGCACCAAGACCACCCGCACCGTGGCCGCCCAGGTGCTGGGTTGTCTGCGTTTCGATCAGGCGCCGAACCTGCTGGGGGTGGTCCTTAACCGGGTTGGTGGAGCCCGGCATGAGGATATCGTGCGCCGGTCGGTGGAACATTATACCGGGCTGCCGGTGCTGGGGGCCCTGCCCCGCTCCCGCCGGGATTTTTTCCCCCAGCGCCATCTGGGGGTAACCCCCGCCGCCGAACATGGCTCGGCCGCCGCCGCGGTGGCGGCCCTGGCGGAGCAGGCGGAAAAATATCTCGCCATCGACGAAATTGTCCGGGCCGCCCAGGCCGCGGCGCCCGCCGGGCCGGTGGTGGCGGCCGCCCCTCCGCCCGCCCCTCCCGTGATCGGAACCGAGCAAAGGCGGGCCAGGATCGGTTACCTCCATGATGCCGCCTTCCAGTTCTACTACCCCGACAACCTGGAAGCCCTGGCGGCGGCCGGGGCCGACCTGGTGGCGATCAACGCCCTGCGGGACCGGGAGCTGCCGGAGCTGGACGCCCTTTACATCGGCGGAGGGTTTCCCGAGACCTCGGCTCCGGCCCTGGCCGCCAACCACTCCTTCCGGGAGTCGGTGCGGCAAGCGGCAAACGCCGGCTTGCCGATCTATGCCGAGTGCGGCGGCTTGATCTACCTGGGGGAATCCATTGCCCTGGAAGGGGTGGAGTACCCCCTGGCCGGGGTTTTCCCGGTCCGCTTCGGGCTGGCCCGCAAGCCCCAGGCCCATGGTTACACGGAACTGCTGGTGGAGAAGGAGAACCCTTTCTACTCGGTGGGCAGCGTGATCCGGGGCCATGAATTTCGTTACTCCACAGTGGAATCGTGGCCGGGGGCGGCGGCGGAGCTGGTCCTGGCCATGGGGCGGGGCACCGGCTTCAGCCACGGCCGTGACGGGCTTTGTTTCAACAACGTCCTGGCCCTTTACACCCATATTCACGCCCTGGGGACGCCGGAATGGGCCGTGGCCCTGGTGCGCCGGGCCCTGGAGGAGAGGTGAGAAAAGGTGTTCCCGGTTCCATAAACTTCAGTTTGGCCCTGCTGGTGATGGTGGCGGTGCTGCCGGCCCTGCTGATCATGCTCTATACCGGGCTGGAGCAGCGCCGGCAGCAGATTGAAGTCGCCAAAGGTGACGTGACCCTGCTGGTTCGCACCATGGCTGAAGCCCAGGAGGAGCTGGCCGTTTCCACCCGGCAGATGCTGGCCATGCTCTCCCGCCTTCCCGCCATTCATGAGCTGGATCCGGTGGCCGGCACCGAAATTTTGGCCGATCTTCTGGCCCACAACCCCGACTATCTCAACCTCACCCTCACCGGCCTCGACGGCCGGGTCCTGATCTCGGCTCTGCCCTTTGAGAACGCCTATCTTGGTGATCGCAAGCATTTTCGCGAAGCTCTGGCCAGTCGGGATTTCGCGGTGGGCGAGTATATCATCTCCCGGGTGGGCAGCATGGTGCCGGCGGTCGCCTTCGCCTATCCGGTTCTGGATCGGGAGGGGGAGCTCCGGGCGGTGGTGACCGCCGCCATCAACCTCAATCGACTGGCCCGTTTTTACGAGGGGCTGGAGTTGGCGGCAGATTCCTTCATCGCCCTGACCGATCACCAGGGGATCCGCTTGCTCTATCTGCCGGCTCGGGAAGAGACCAATCCCGTTGGCCGGCCGATCAGGGCCGATATCTGGGAAATAGCCCGGCAGACGGGGGAAGCGGGCAGCCTGGTCGGCCACGGTTCCGATGGGCGGCGGCGGGTCATCGCCTTTGAGTCGGTTCGCCTCACCCCGGAGGCCCCGCCCCACATCTATGTCTGGGCCGGCATTCCCGAGGAGCATATTCTGGCCCCGGCCAACGCCGCCCTGGGCCGCAACCTGCTGCTGATGGGGCTGGTGATGGCCATCTCCCTGGGGATTTCCTGGCTGGTGGGCCGGTTTACCCTGGTGGCGCCCATCCGCGGGCTGCTGGCCCTGACTCAAGCATTTGCCGGGGGCAACCTGGGCCGCGGCAAGGTTGCCCCCGCCGGGTCCACCGAGCTGGTGGAACTGACCTTGGCCTTTTACGAGATGGCCGACTCGCTGGCGCGCAACCAGGCCGTGCTGCGGGAAAACGAAAGGCGGTTGGCCGAGGAGAAGGAGCGCCTGGCGGTGACCCTGGCCAGCATCGGAGATGGGGTTGTCGCCACCGACACTACTGGCCGGGTGCTGCTGCTCAACGAGGTGGCCGCCGATTTGACCGGCTGGCCGACGGCGGCGGCGACCGGCCGGCCCCTGGCCGAGGTTTTTCGGATTATCGACGGCAAGAGCGGGCAACCCCGGGAGAGCCCGGTGGAACAGGTCCTGGCGGCGGGGCGGGTTACGGCTCTGGCCGCCGACACCACCCTGCTGGCCCGGGATGGCAGGGAGCGCCATATCGCCGACAGCGCCGCTCCCATCCGGGATCGGGAGGGGCAGGTGATTGGGGTGGTGCTGGTTTTTCGCGACATCAGCCAGCGTTTGCGGGCGGAACAGGAGCTGGTCAAGGTCAAGAAGCTGGAGTCGGTGGGGGTGCTGGCCGGGGGAATCGCCCATGATTTCAACAATATCCTCACCGCCATTCTGGGCAACATCAACCTCTGTCTGCTGGATGAACGGTTGCCGGCCGGGAGCCGTCGGCTGCTGCAAGAGGCGGAGAAGGCCTCAATTCGGGCCCGGGGGCTGACCCAGCAACTGCTCACCTTCGCCAAGGGGGGAGAGCCGATCAAGGAGTCGGCTTCCCTGGCCGAGGTGGTTCGGGATTCGGCCGAGTTTGTCCTACGGGGCAAGCAGGTTGCCTGCAGCTTTGACTTTCCCGCCCAGCTTAAACCGGTGGAGATTGACCGGGGCCAGATCAGCCAGGTGGTGCAGAATCTGATTCTGAACGCCGTTGAAGCCATGCCTGATGGCGGCCGGATCGAGATCAGCTGCCGCAACGTCACCATCGAACCCCAGGATGGCCGGGAGGGGCTGGCCCCCGGCGACTATCTGTTGCTGGAGGTCAGGGACAGCGGACCCGGGATGGCCAGTGAAGTGCTGGAGCGGATCTTTGACCCCTATTTCACCACCAAGGCCGGCGGCAGCGGCCTGGGACTGGCCATCTCCCATACCATTATCGGCAAACACGGTGGCCGGATAACCGCCGGTTCCACTCCCGGCGGCGGCAGTTGTTTTACCATCTATCTGCCGGTCGGTTCCGGCCCGGCGCCGGAGTCGGTGAAACCGGCTCAAGATAAAACGGCGCCGGGTGCTCCCGCTGCCGGCCCGGCCAAGATCCTGGTCCTCGACGATGAGGAGCAGGTGCGGGAGATCATGCGGTTGATGCTGGGTCGACTGGGGCACCAGGTGGTTACCGCCGGGGAGGGGCGGGAGGCGGTGGCGCTCTACCGGCAGGCCATGGCTGCCGCCGCTCCCATCGATCTGATCATCATGGATCTCACCATCCCCGGGGGGATGGGCGGCAAGGAGGCGGTGCGGGAGATCCTGGCCCTTAACCCCCGGGCGCTGGTGGTCGTGGCCAGTGGTTACTCCAGCGATCCGGTGCTGGCCAATTTCCGCGACTACGGCTTCAGCGGCGCCATTGCCAAGCCCTTCCGGCTCAAGGAGATCGCCCGGCTGCTCAACGAGTTGTTGCCCACCGGGCAGGGGAAACCTTAACGGCCGGTGCTTTTGCGGTGTTCGACGTGGCGGGCGGCGGCCTGGGCGGCGATGCAGCCGTCGGCGGCGGCGGTGACGATCTGTTTGACGAATTTTTCCCTGAGATCGCCGATCACAAACAAACCGGGCAGGCAGGATTCACATTTCTCGTCGGTGAGCACGTAACCGTCGGCGTTCATCCGGATCCCGGCCGGGACCAGGGAGTTGTCCGGCACAAAGCCGATGAAAATAAAGACCCCGTCGGCGGCCAGGCTGGTCTCTTGCCCGCTTTTGCCGTTTTGCAGCCGGACCCCGGTTACTCCGCTGTCGTCGGATTTGATCTCCTTGACCACCGTGTTGAGTAATACCTCGATCTTCTTTTCCGCCCGCAGGCTTTTCTGCAGGATCATCCCGGCCCGGAACTCCTCGCGCCGGTGGACCAGATAGACCTTGGCGGCAATCTTGGCCAGGTAAAGCGCCTCCTCCAGGGCGGAATCGCCGCCGCCCACCACCACCACCGTCTTGTTTTTGAAGAAGAAGCCGTCGCAGACCGCGCAGTAGGAAACGCCCCGGCCGTGGTTTTCCGCCTCGCCGGGCACCCCCAGCTTGCGGGGAGTGCCGCCGGTGGCCAGGATCACGGTCAGGGCATGAAGTTCCTCGTCGTTGTCCAAGCGCACGGTATGGTAGTCCAGACCGGGTTCGATCTCCCGGACCTCGCGGCCCATGATCTCCAGGCCGTAGGCCTGGGCGTGGGCGGTCATCTTCTCGCTCAGCTCCGCCCCGCTGATCGATTCGGTCCCGGGCCAGTTTTCCACCGTCGCGGTGTTGTTCATCTGGCCGCCGGGCAGACCCTTGTCCACCAGGATGGTATCCAGGGCCGCCCGCCGGGCGTAGAGGCCGGCGGTGAGGCCGCCGGGGCCGCCGCCCACGATGATCAGATCACAGATCTTCTCCGGGGGTGATTGGTCGTCCAGCCGATTTTTGTTGGGGTTGGGAAAGCAACTTTGCGAAGTCATAGCCATCTCTTTCTCTTGAAGTAGATCAGCATGGCCACCACCATGGCGGCCATCAGGCCCAGGGCCAGGGGATAGCCCCAGTACCAGTGCAGTTCCGGCATGTTCCAGGGGCTGCTCTCCGGGTTGAAGTTCATCCCGTAAACCCCGGCGATGAAGGTCAGGGGGATGAAGATCGCCGCGAAGATGGTCAGCACCTTCATGATTTCGTTCATCCGGTTGCTGAGACTGGAGAGATAGATATCCAGCAGGCCGGCCACCACGTCCCGGTAGGTTTCCAGGGTGTCGATCACCTGGATGGTGTGGTCATAGAGGTCCCGCAGGTAGATGTTGGTCGCCTCCCCGATCAGCTCCTGCTCATCCTGGCGCATCAGGCTCCCCAGGATCTCCCGCAGGGGCCAGACCGACTTGCGCAGCAGGATCAGCTCCCGCTTGAGCAGATGGATCCGGTGGATGGTGGTCTGCTCGGGGTTGGCGATCACCTCGTCTTCAACGTTCTCGATCTCTTCCCCCAGTTGCTCCAGGACGGTGAAGTAGTTGTCCACCACCGCGTCCAGCAGGGCGTAAGCCAGGTAATCCGGCCCCATGGTGCGGATCCGCCCCTTGCCGCCGGCCAGTCGCTGGCGGACCCCGGCAAAGAGCTCCCCGCTCTGCTCCTGGAAGGTGAGCAGAAAGTTGGGGCCCAGCACCAGGCTGATCTGGTCGGGCTCCAGGGTGCGGGTTGCGGGCTGATAGCGCTGGGTTCTGACCACCAGGAAGAGGTGGTCGTCGAACAGGTCGAGCTTGGGCCGCTGGGTGGTGTTGCAGATATCCTCGATGGTGAGGGGGTGGAGGTTGAAGCAGACGCCAACCTTCTCGATTAATTCAACCTGGTGCAGGCCATCGACGTTGATCCAGGTGATTCCCGGCTTGCCCCGGAGGGCGGCGCACTCCTCCGGTCGGGCGGCGGTGTGGGTTCGGCAGCCCTCCCGATCGTAGTTGACGATGGTGATCCGGACCTCCTGGGCCTTGCGCTCCCCCACGTGAACGGCAGTGCCGGGGGGCAGGCCGGCCTTGAGGGCGGAGCTGCCCGTAATCCGGGAGAGCAGGCCGGCGACATTCAAAAGTTCCGGCAGTGGCGTTTTACCGATATTGGGGGGCATTGGTGGAATCGGACTCCGGGAAGCGGGTTGCTAAGGTGGCCCCTGGCCGCATCATGGTCAGGTTTACCTGAAGCTGAACCGGCTGTCAATTCACCACCGCCCCCATTTCTCTGCTGCAAGTCGGCGGCAATTGCTTTAAAGTGGCGACCCGAAGGGCCGGCGGTCGGCCGGTGACCAGACTTGTATAGATGAGGCAGGGCGGAATGATGGCAGAGCTTGACCGGGGATGGCGGGCGGATTTGTACGCGTGGATCGAGCAGCGCTGGGTCCACCGGGCGGTGATCGGGATTATTGTGCTCAACGCGGTGGTGCTGGGCCTGGAAACGGTGCCCGCCATCAATGATCCCTATGGCCCTATCTTGACCCGGCTGGATCGGATCTGTCTGACCATCTTCGTGATCGAGCTGGGTCTGGCCATGATCGCCATGGGGCCGAGCCGCTTTTTTCGCGATCCCTGGCGTTTTTTTGACTTCGTGGTGGTGGGGATCGCCCTGGTGCCGGCCACCGGCGCCTTTTCGGTGCTTCGCAGTCTGCGGGTGCTGCGGGTACTTAGGCTGGCCTCCGCCTCGCCCCGGATGCGCTCGGTGGTCTCGGCCCTGCTGGCCGCCATCCCCGGGCTCAGTTCCATCATCGCCCTGCTGCTCCTGCTCTTCTACGTTGCGGCGGTGATGAGCACCAAGCTTTTCGGCCCCGTTTTCCCCGAGTGGTTCGGTTCCATCGGGGCCTCCATGTACACCCTTTTCCAGATCATGACCCTGGAGAGCTGGTCCATGGGGATCGTGCGCCCGATCATGGCGGAGTTCCCCTACGCCTGGCTCTTCTTCGTTCCCTTTATCATGATGGCCACCTTCACCATGCTCAATCTCTTCATCGCGGTGATCGTCGAGGCGATGCAGAGCCAGTCCCAGGCCGCCCAGGCTCGCCAGATGGCGGAGATCGAGGCGATCGCCGAGGAGAAGGAGCTGGAGCTGCACCAGGATATCGGCAAACTGCGGGCCGAAATCCGGGAGCTGAGGAAGCTGTTGCTGGCCCGGGGGGGTGGCTCCTAGGGGTTCAGCCGTCCAGCCGTTTGTTGGAACGGGCAAAGCGGAGAAAGCTGGTCAGATTGCGGAGAAAGCGCCACCAGCTGTGGGGTGATTTCCAGAGCATGGCCACATAACCCAGCAGGACCCGGGGCCGCGTGAAATGGCGGCGGTAGAACTCCAGAAAGAGCTGATCCAGCCGCTCCCGGGTCATCCCTTTGGTGACGAAGACAAAATTCATGCAGTCCATCTTGGCGTAATCTTCCTCAAATTCCCCCAGTTCATGGATCTTCTGGTAGATGGGGGAGCCGGGGAAGGGGGTGAATTTGGCCAGGTTGAAGTCATCGATGGGCAGCGAAAAGACGTAGTTCATGCTCCGGCGCACACTCTCCTCGCTCTCCCCCGGCAAGCCCAGCATCAGCAGGCCCTTGACCCGAATCCCGGCCCGGTGGATCTCCCTGATGGTGCGGGCCAGCATCTCGAGATCGGGATTCTGGCGGTGCTGGGCCAGCAGTTCCGGGTCCCCGGTTTCGATGCCGAGGCTGGCCATCCAGCAGCCGGCCCGTTTCATCAGGGCCAGCAGCTCCGGGTCCACGTGTTCGGCCCGGATCGCGCAGTTGAAGGTCATTCCCAGCGGTTCGGCGATCAACCGATTGCAGAGCTCCACCACCCGGCCGCGGTGGAAGGTGAACTGGTCGTCGTAAAAGTTGATATGCCTAATCCCCCAGCGTTCCTTCAGGTATTGCATGTGCCGGTAAACATAGTCGGCGGAGTTGTACTTGAAGCTGCGGCGGAACACCGAGCGGTCGCAGTAACTGCAGGCGTAGGGGCAGCCCCGGCTGGAGAGAGCGCTGGCGTTGGGGTGGCGCGGGTAGTTGAAGATGGGCAGCTGGTAAGCGTGGGGGTAGCCTTCCAGCTTGTCATAGGCGGGAAAGGGCAGGGTGTCCAGCTCGATGCCCCGGCCCTGGAGGCCGCTGAACCTGATCCCCTCCGGAGTCCGGTAAACCAGGCCCCGGATGCTTTCCGGCGCCGCTCCGGCCAGCAGTTGCTCTAAAGGCAGTTCCCCTTCCCCCACCACCGTGCAGTCGATCTCCGGGTACTGGGCCAGGATCTTCTCCTGCAAGGCCGAGATATGGACCCCCCCCAGCACCGCTTTGGTTTGGGGGGCGGCGGCCTTTACCAGCCGGACGATGCGGATCGCGTCGAGAAAACCGTTGGTGGTGCAGGTGAGTCCGATCCACTCCGGTTGCCGGCTTTGCACATGGTCCAGGATTTTGGCATCGGAATCGGGGTGGGCGAAGCAGTCGATGATGGCGGTGCGATAGCCCTGCCGTTCCAGGTAGGCGGCGATGCTGCAAAGCCCCAGGGGCGGCATCAGGTTGGCCAGGCGGGCGATGTCGGTTTTGGCCGGATCGGCGGTATAGCCTAACGGATGGATCAAAAGAATATGTTCACGCATGGATTCCGTTGTGGTCTCGGTTGCGGTTGGCGGGCTTAAAATCACGATGCGGCCCGAGTATACCTTGCCCCATCCCCTGCGGCAACCTTTCCGGCCCGGCCCCACTTTTTTTTGCTTTCCCATCGCGTTTGTGCTAACATCAACTTTTAGTTATTTATCTTGGGCGACAAGAGCCCGGCAGCGGGTTGTTCCCTTGGTTGGACAGGGGGCGGGAGAGGTAAAATGTTAATTATCGGCAGAAAAATCACCTTTTCTTTGCTGTTTGTCCTGGCCTGGGTGTTGGCGACTGCCACGGGGTCGGCCGCCGGGGCGTCACCGGAAAACTCCTCCGTCGGCAAGTCCGCCGGCGGGGAGTATCTGCTGGGAGTGGGCGACCTGATCGAGGTTCAGGTCTGGCGGGAGGCGGAGCTCTCCCGGACTCTGCAGGTCCGGCTCGACGGCCGGATCTCTTTGCCCCTGCTGGGCGATCTGGAGGCGGCCGGCAAGTCGCCCCGGGAGCTGGCGGCCCGGATCGAGGAGCGCTACCGCGAAACCCTGGCGGAACCCTCGGTGACGGTGATCCTGGAGCGGAGCAATCAACGCTACTATGTGATCGGCCAGGTCAGGCAGCCCGGCGAATTCCCCCTGGATGGGCCCCTCACCGTGCTCCAGGCCCTGGCCCGCAGTGGTGGTTTTCTGGAGTGGGCCAAGACCTCAAATATCGCGGTGATCCGCCGGGGAGCCGACGGGGAAAAACTGATCCCCTTCGATTATGACGCCCTGGTTAGAAGGGGCGATCTGGGCCGGCAGTTGCTGCTGGCTCCCGGAGACACCATTGTCGTACCCTAATCCCCCCCGGTATTGCTTTTGCTGGCTGGTCCTGGCCCTGCTGGTTTTGCCGGCTACCGCCCGGAGCCGGGAAAACCTCCTGGCCGGCAGCCTGGCCCTGCGCCAGGAGTATGACTCCAATGTGAACCTCAGTGAGGACCAGCCCCGATCGGCCTGGTATTCGGTGCTCGCGCCGGGTTTGGATCTGACCTCTCGGGGGCGGACCGACCTTCTCCAGCTGCGCTACAACCTGGGGATCAGGTACAACCACAGCAGCGGTGGGGACTCGCTGGACCATGACTTTCTGCTGCGGGGGGAGAGTGAACTCTCCCCCCGTTGGCGGGCCGGAATTACCAACCGCTTCTACATTTCCGACGATTCCGATTTCGCCGGGGAGCCGATTCCGGAGGTGGACCCGGAGCTCTCCGCCGGGCGGGAACGGGAGCGTTTCCGGCTCAACACCTTTGTCCTGAGCAGTGATTACCAATTCGGTCCCGGGGGGACCATGGGGTTGGGCTATGAAAACCGGATATTGCGCCACCAGTCGGGGACCCGGGACGATTACACGCGCCATCATCCCACCCTGAATGTGGGCTATCGGTTCAACCGGCAGTGGGGGGCGGAGGCGGGTTACGGCTACATCAAGGGTGATTTTGATCGGGGGGACGACCTGGAAACCCATGACCTCAGCCTGGGGCTGAATTACCAGGCCACCAGCCGCGATCGGCTCTCTCTGGGCTATGGCTTCAACGATACCACTTACCAGGGGTTGACTCCCGATTACCGGCTGCACAGCTTCAACGGCGGCTGGGAGCACCGGTTCAGCCCCCATGCCACCCTGGCCACCAGGGTCGGTTTGGTCAGGATCGACCGTGCCGGCGGCGCCGACGGCAGCTACTTCAGTTTCGCCCTGGATCTGAGCCGCCAGTTGCAGCGGGGCTCGTTCTCCGTCGGCGGCCGGGGCGGGATCGATGAGCTGCAGTTTGCCGGCGGCGACGAGGGCGATCTCTCCCGCTATCAACAGGCCCAGGCCGCCGGTCGCTACCAGTTGAGCCGGGGGCTCATGGGTGAACTTGATCTTTCCCTGCGGCGCAACGAATTCATCGACCGGCCCGGGCCCAATCGGGAGTGGATCTACCAGGCCGGTTGCGGCCTGAGCTACGATCTGGGCCGGGGCTACCAGCTCGCGACCCGTTATCGCTACAAGGAGCTGGATGCCGATGGCGGTGACGATTACCAGGACCATCGGCTGCTGCTGGAGCTGCGCATGGTCCATGACTTGATGAAATGGTGAGATTGGCGAGCATGAGCGACGAACAGCAACAGGTAAACAAGATCGTGGGGTTTCTCTCCCGCAACCTCCGGCTCATTCTGCTCTTGCTGCTCTGCGGCCTGGGCGCCGGCCTGGGGGCCTACCTCAAGAGCCCCAAGGTTTATCAGGCCTCGGCCCTGATCATGTATCAGCAGCAGCAGATCAACCCCACCCGGATGTCCCCCGACGTCCAGACCCGGTTGTTGGAGATGGTCAACACCGTGGGCCAGCAGGTCACCAGCCTCTCCAATCTGGAGGAGATCATCGTGAGCCATGGTCTCTATCCCGAACTGCGCCAGCGGCTGCCCATGGTGGATGTGGTGGCGGCCATGCGCCGGCAGATCAGTATCGAGCCCCAGCGGGGGGCGGATGTTTTCCGGGTGGCCTATACCGGCGACGATCCCCGCCAGGTGATGCTGGCCGCCAACGCCCTGGCCGCCAAGTTCATCGAGGAGAACATCCGTTTCCGGGAGGAGCGGGTCAGCGAGACCGTGGCCTACATCCGGGATGAACTGGCCATGGCCAAGAGCTCCCTGGATAAGCAGGAGGAGGGGATGCGTGACTATAAATTACGCTATTACAATGAAATGCCCGAACAGCGGGCCGCCAATATCGCCCGGCTCAACGCTCTCCAGGCCCAGTATCAGAATATTCAGAACAACCTGCAGGACCTCAAACGCACCCAGATTCTGATCCAGGAGCAGATCAGCCTGCGCCAGGACATTCTCCTGCGCCTGGCTGAGGGGCAGGCCGGAGTGGTCGCCGGCCCCGCCCCTCCCAGTGAGCTGGCCAGGGTCCGCCAGGAGCTGGAGGTGTTGCGGGGCAGATATACCGACAGTCACCCCGATGTTCGGCGGTTGCAGGCCCGGCTGGAGACCCTGCTGGGGGCCCAGCGGGAAGAGGCGGGTCTGGAAGAGCCCGTCGCCGGGGATGTTTCCGGGGCGGATGCGCCCGGCGCCCGCTTCCAGGACAATCAGTTGGCCCAGTTGGCACTGCAGCTCAAGGAGATCGATATCAGCATGGCCCGCCTCAACCGGGAGCAGGAAACGGTGCGCCAGCAGATCGAGCAGGTGCAGCGCTGGGTGGAGACCACCCCGGTCCGGGAGGCGGAGTGGGCGGCCTTGACCAGGGACTACAGCCAGTTGCAGCACCACTATCAGGCCCTGGTGGCCCGGAGTCTGGAGGCGGAATCGGCGGAGATGCTGGAGCGGCGGCAGAAGGGCAGCCAGTTTCGGATCATCGAGTCCGCTTACCAGCCGGGCAAGCCTTTCAGTCCCAATTTTCGCAAGTTTATGATCCTGGCCGCCGCCGCCGGTCTGGGGCTGGGCCTGGGGGTGGCCTATCTCCGGGAGTTTACCGATACCTCGTTTAAGGATGTCAGGGATCTGGAGGCGTACCTGGGGTTGGCGGTCACCAGTGCCGTGCCGCTGCTGCCCACCACCCGCGAGAAGCGGTGGCTGCGGCTGCGGGGCATTATCTGGGCGATTTTTCTGGGCTGCGGTTTTGTGGCTCTGGGGGTGGGCATGCTGCTCTTGTGGCAGCGGGGTTTGATCATTTTGTAATGTATACCAAATATTACGGCCTGCGCAAAAACCCCTTCGACCTGACCACCGACTCCGGGCCGGTGTTCATGGGCGAATCCCACCAGGAGGCCTTGGCTGTTTTGCGTTACGGGGTCATGGAGCGCAAGGGGTTTCTGCTGCTCACCGGCGATGTGGGGACCGGCAAGACCACCCTGCTCCACCTGCTGCTGCGCTCGCTGGATCGCCAGGTCCGGGTCTGCCTGCTCAGCAACCCTTCGCTGACGGTGGACGATTTTTACTATACCCTGGCCGCCGGTTTTGGCCTGACCCCCTATGCCGGCAGCAAGGCCCGGTTTATGGAGGAGTTTACCGCTTTTCTGGCCAAAAGCGGCCGGGCGGGGGAGCGGGTGCTGCTGATCATCGACGAGGCCCAGGTGCTGCCGGTGGAGCTGCTGGAGGAGATCCGGCTGCTCTCCAACCAGCAGGGGGCGGCGGCGGGAGTGCTGGGGGTTTTTCTGGTGGGCCAGCCGGAACTCAACCAGCGCCTGGGTGGCCAGCGTCTGCTGCCCCTGCGCCAGCGGATCGCGATCCGGTTCCATCTTGAATCCTTCGATCGGGCCGCCACCGCCGGCTATATCACTTTTCGGCTGCAGCAGGCCGGGGCCCGGCGGTTCGATCTGTTCAGCGCCGCGGCCATCGATCTGATCCACAAGGCCAGCGGCGGGGTGCCGCGGCTGATCAATATCCTGGCCGATCAGGCCCTGCTCACCGGGTTTGCCGAGAGTCGGCCGGTGATCGAAGCGGAAACGGTCCGGGCCTGTGTGCAGGATCTGCACATCCCCGGGGAGGCGGAACCGTTGCCGTTGCCGGTCGGCAAAGCCTGGCAGGGGCGGCGACCGGCCCTCTGGGGAGCGGGCCTGGCGGCGCTGCTGCTGGTGCTGGCCGGGGTCTGGATCTGGCAGGGCGGTTATTTCGCGGAGCCGGAGGGGATGGTGCAAGCGGTGCGGCGGCTTTTTAATTCCTGGGCTCGGTTTTGAGCGCGGGGCGGATGCCAACGGGAGTGATTCTGTGGGAAAGGTATTTAAAGCCTTAAGCAAGGTAAAGGCCATCGACCGGGAGGAACCGGTTGTCGGCGCTGGGGAAATGGAGGGTGGAGCTGAAGAGCCGGCCGCCCCGGCCACGCCGGCCCGGAGCGGCCCGGTCGCCCTCCAGGTGAGGGGGAGCTGGGATGAAAGGCTGGTGGCGGCCTTGGGGGCGGCCTCCGGGGTGGCCGAGGAGTTTCGCCGCCTGCGGACCCGGATTCTCCATCCGCAGGCCGGCACCAGGGCTGCCCGGACCATCCTGGTGGTGAGTGCCGCCCCTGGGGAGGGTAAGACCTTTGTCTGCGCCGGCTTGGCCGTATCCCTGGCCCAGGGGGTGGAGGAGCACGCCCTGGTCGTCGATTGCGACCTGCGGCGGCCCGCTTTGGCCGCCATGTTCGGCTTGGAGAACAACCAGTCGGGGTTGGCCGATCATCTGCGGGAGGGGGTCGATCTGGGCCACCTGATCCGCAAGAGCGGGCTTGATAAGCTTTCCATCATTCCCAGCGGCGCTCCCCCGGCCAACCCGGCCGAGCTGCTGGGTTCGGAAAAACTGGCCGCCATGATCCGGGAGGTGGCCGCCCGCTATCCCGATCGCTATATCCTGATCGACAGCCCCCCTTTGCAGATGGCGGCGGAGACCGCCATTCTGGCCGGTCTGGTGGATGGGGTGGTGCTGGTGGTTAGGGAGGGCAAGTCGCGGCGCGATGATGTGGGGCAACTGGTGGAAACCATCGGCCCGGATAAAATTATCGGAGTGGTCTTCAACGCCTATCGCAGCAACCTGCTGGAGCGCCGGCTTTCCGGGGCTTACGGCGGCGATTACTACTACTCCCGTGATCAGCAGAGGTGATGCAGATGGGTAATTTCAAAACCGGCGGCTCGGCCGTCAGAAACTTCTCCGGGCCGGCTTATCGGCCCGGTGAGCTGCCCGGCGAATTAACCGATGACAAAGCCATGAAGACGGAGATCGACAATGCCCACAGAGAGGTGGAGCGCCTGAGTCGGAACCGGGTGGCCCTCTTTGAGGTGATGTCGGACATGATCTTTCTGATTCGGGGCGATTTTGTCATCGAATACATGAACGCCAGCGCCATTGCCACCTTCGGTGATCTCCGGGGGCGTTTCTGTCATGACGCCCTTAATTGCAACGAAGCTCCTTGCCCCGAGTGCCCGGTGGAGCAATCCCGGGCCCAGCAGAATTCCAACGAGCTTTTTGAGCGAAAGATCGGCGAGGTTTATGTGGAGTACAACTATGTTGCTTTCCAGGGGTATCTGGGGGAGCAACTGGTGATGGTGGTCATGCGCGACATCTCCCGGCGCAAGAAGCAGGAGGCCGAGCTGGCCGCGATGCACGGCAATATCGAATCGGTCCTTCACCAGAAGATTGAGGCCCTCCATGAGAGTGAAAAGGTCCGGCAGGAGTTGAGTCGAGAGGTTAACGTTTTAAAGCGGGAGCTGGACCGGTTCGGCCAGCAGCAGGACGAGATGGTGGGCGAATCGCGCAAGCTCAGGGAACTGCGGGAGCTGATCCACCACGTGGCCGATTCCGATGCCACCATTCTGATCACCGGAGAGTCGGGGACCGGCAAGGAGTTGGTGGCCGACATCATCCATCGGCGCAGCGGGCGCCAGGACAAGGCCTTTCTCAAGTTCAACTGCGCGGCGGTGGCCGAGAGCCTGCTGGAGAGCGATCTTTTCGGCTACGAGCGGGGGGCCTTTACCGGCGCCACCGCCCGGCGGATGGGTAAATTTGAAGTGGCCGACAACGGCACCATCTTCCTCGACGAGATCGGCGATATCAGCCCCAGGATGCAGGCGGCCCTGCTGCGGGTGCTGCAGAACGGCGAGATTGTCCGGGTGGGGGGTAACGAGGCGGTGAGTACCAACGTGCGGGTGATTACCGCCACCAACAGCGATCTGGCCGTGGCGGTGGAGGAGAAGCGCTTCCGCCGCGACCTCTACTACCGGCTCAACGTGATCAATATTCACTTGCCGCCCCTGCGGGAGCGGCGGGAGGATATCGTGCCCCTGATCACCCACTTCATCAAGAAGTATCGTACCGCCTTCAAGAAGGAGATCGACTATCTGCCCAACCGGATCATCGACCGGCTGTTGCAGTATGACTGGCCGGGCAATATCCGTGAACTGGAGAACGTGATCCGGCGGGCGGTGCTGCTGGCCAAGGACAATGTGATCACCGAGAAGGAGCTGGCCTTCGAACAAAATATCTCTTGCGGCGGCGACCGCAAGGAGGCGGCCCTGATTGAAAAACGGATGCTGGAGCAGCCCTTGAAGGATACCATTGCCGAGCTGGAGGCCAAGATTCTGGCCACCGCGGTGGATCGCTACGAGGGCAATCCCCAGGCGGTGGCCCGGATTCTGGGCCTGGGCAAGACCACCTTCTATGAGAAGATGAAGCGCTACGGTTTGATCCCCAATAAAAAATAAAGGGGCAGCGGGGGAGATCCGCCCCGGCACAGCCCCCATGGCGTGTTTTTTGCAAGCTGGATGCCGCAAAAATTATCAACCTTTGCGGCGGTGGATGCCATGGATTACGCACGTGTACCGATTCGGGAATGCCCCTACTGGTCGCCGGGCTGTAAGCAGCTCTGCGCCTTGACCGTGGGCGGTCTTTATATGCCCCTGGCGGAACATATTCAAAACTTTTGCCGTTCCCGTTGGTGGGACAAGTGCCCCCAGTATATTCGGGGCTGTGACGCCCTGCTCGACCTGGCCTGGAAGCGGGGGCTGGTGATGGAGAGAGGGCAGCGCCGCTATCCCCGGGTCGCCACCCGCCAGGGCCTGCAACTGCTGCCGGTCCCGGCGGATGGCCCCCCCGCCGATGCCGACCGCCAAACGGCCTGGACCCTGGACCTGGGCCAGGGCGGCATGCGGATCGAAACCCCCGGTAATCTGCCCCCCGGAGCCCAGATCTCCTTTATCTTCGGCGAGGATTTTCCCCTGCCCGGCTTCAGTGGCCAGGCGGAGATCCGTTGGCAGCGGCAGGTCAACCAGGAGGGAATTTGCCAGTATGGGCTGGGTTTTCTCGACCAGAAGTCCGGTTGGGCGATGCGCGAGCTGCTGCTTTGCAACTGAGTTCCCTTTTTTGAACTGGCCGGGCTCGGCGTAACTTGCCGTCCGGCCGTTTTTTTGTTCCGATCAGTTCCGTTTTTCGGAAAAATGTAGTTTTGGTTTGCAATCAAATAAACTTTGGTTATATGTGCATTGTTGTCGTAGGTAACCGGCCTGCTCGCTTCGCTGACACTGCCGACCTGAGGGCTGTTATTCGAATATGGGAATACAACATGGTCAGCGCCCGCCGGGCCTTGTCAGCCCACACGGGATCCCCTTCCATCTCCTGCCGGCGCTGATTGCCACCGTCTTGCTGGCTACCGGGGCATGGCTGGGCATGGCGTCGGTGTTTGCCTGGATACATCAAGCCTGGTGGTCGTTTGCCGGGGTGGGGGTCTACTCCCACGGGTACATGGTTCTGGGCATGGCGGTCTGGATGGGCTGGACCCACTGGCAGCGGAATCCCCCGCTGAGTCTCGCGCCCAACTGGTGGATGCTGGCGCCACTGTTCATCCTGGTGGGCCTGCTGTCGCTGATGGAGTTGCTGTACATCAACTCGAGCCGGGTGCTGCTGGTACCACCGCTGATACTGGCCGTAACCGGCCTGGCCTTCGGCGGCATCGCCGGCCGGCGACTGGCGATGCCGGTGCTTTACCTGTACTTCGGCCTGCTGCCCTTCTGGATACTGGACCCGCTGCTGCAGGCCATCGCGACCAGGGTGGTCGGGGCCATGATCGCTCTCGTCGGCGTGACGGCCTACATTGAGGGCAATTTCATCCACGTCACCGCCGGCGTGTTCGAGATCGCTTCAGCCTGTAGCGGCCTGAGTTTCTTTCTCTCCGCCCTGGCCCTGGCGGTATTCTACAGCGCCCTGTACCTGCGACGGTGGGGTTACCGTTTGCTGGTGGTGGCAGTCTCGGTCGGGGCCGCGGTGGTTTCCAACTGGATACGGATCTGGACCCTGGTACTGATCGGCAACTATACCGATATACAGCACTATCTGATCCGCGATCACTATCTCTACGGCTGGGTGCTGTTTGTGGTGGCCATGGCCCCGGTGCTGTTTTTCGCCAACTGGCTGACGGACCGCGAATTGGCCGGCAAGGCCAAAGGGACGGCTGCCAACGGCAGATCCCGGGGCCAGGGAGCTAAATCGCCGGGGGCCTCAGCCTGCGCCGGGGCAAACCCCACTCCCGCAGTGACGTATTCGACCCTGGCTGCCGCCGCCATCGGCGCACTGCTGCTGCTACTGCCGCGCGCTTTTGTGCCGAATGAAATTCACGATCCGAACGCCTCCGCCCCCTTACCTCTGCCGGATCACCTCGGGGTGATCGAACAGGTTGCCGCCAACCCGGCCTGGCAGCCCTCTTTCAGCAATGCTCGGGAGGGAAGGGCCAGCTACCCATGGCAAGACTCCCTCATCCATGTCTACCGGGCAGTCTATCCCCAGCAGGACCGTGGGCACCACCTGTTCCAGCGCGGCAACAGCCTGGTGGGAAAGAACTGGCAACCTGTCAGCCGGAACACCGAATTCGTCCGGCTGAACTCCGAGGGTATAAGCGTAGTGGAATATCGAGGACATATTGCCGGACGCGAGCATCTGGTCTGGGCCTGGTACGAAGTGGCCGGACAGCCAGTGACCAGTCGCTTACAGGCCAAACTGGCCGAGGCCATGGGGATCATGCCCGAAAAACGTAATGAAGGCGTCGCCATAGCGCTGTCCATCGAATGCGGACTGCTGGGCTGTGATGACCAGCGTGAACTGCTACGGAAGTTTACACAAACATCCCTTTCCGCCATTCAATGGCGGACACCGGATCCATTTCCCTGATTATTAGACCTTTATGTCAATCGTTCTGTTTTCCGGAAAGCGGAAAAAGTTGTTACAGACTGATATACCGCTTTTTTTTTGAATTATTCCGCTTTTTCGGAAAACAGCACAGGAGGCACCCTCACGCCGGAAGGCCCGTTAATTTTTCACTATTAATTTTACCTGATAATTTCAGCACTTTAAGCGCATCCACAGGGTTTGCCCGCAAATGGCACAACGATTGCAGTGGAATGGGGCAAGGGTTAGAGATGAGTAAACATAGTCCGGCGACACCTAACTGAACACACTATAAGGAGAGAGAGAGATGAAAAAGAAGATTGCAGCATTGGCCATGTCGGCCTTGTTCGGATGCCTGGTGGTGGGGACTGCATCAGCCGCGCTGATCACCGATAACTACCAGGACACCTGGTATACCTTCCCGGGGTGGGATGTGTTCCCCAACCAAGATGAGATTGGTAGCTCTCCGCAGGTTACTAGCATGAGTGTGACGTACGATAATGTGACCAACCAGCTTGATTCAGTGGCAATTTACATGTCCAATCGCACGTTATTTGACTCCTTGTTTATTAACACGGACACATCGACCGGCTTCGAAGCCTGGGACTACATGGCCCGTCAACAAACTGGCGCAAATGGCTCTCATCAATCGACCTATGAGGGTTACTACTCTGATCATGGTATCGACGGTGTCGGCCAGGCCCTTTACACCGTAGCCGATGATTATAGCTACACTTATGCCGATGGAGGGCGCATAGGACACCCGAATGGCATTGAGTGGGGTGACCTTACCCTCGTTGCCGACTCTGGTTCTTTCATGAGTTGGACTTGGACAAATGAGGCGACAAATACCGGGTTCCTGACCTACGATCTTAGCTCATTCGATATCATCTTGGGCACAAGCTACGCGATTGCCTACGCTCCTTGGTGTGCCAATGACGTAATCGGAGTTCCCGAACCCGGCACCTTGCTGCTCTTCGGGGCTGGGCTTGCCGGCCTCGTCGGGGTCGCTCGCCGCCGGGTACAGGTGGCGTAATTAATTAACACCGCAAATCAATAAGCAAACCAAAAGCCCTGCCGCTTTGTTTAACAAGCGGCAGGGCTTTTTTTATTGCGCAGGTAAGTTGTTGCAGGATCCCGGCAGTGATCTAAGCTGGCCTTTACAGGTAACTCATTTTCTCCAGCCGAGCAAATTTAAAATTGACAATCCGGAGCACGGTCGTTAATGGAAAGTGTTGTAATAAAATGGAACAACTACCTTGATGACTCGGCCACCGTTGCTCAAAAAGCAAAGTTTATGGGTTCCCACCCTGCCGGGCTGGCTGTTGCTGGTAGCCTTCTGCCTGGCCACTACCCTGCTCACCGGGCGAGGACTGTATTCCTTTCTGGCCGTCAACCACCCCAAACCCGGCGCTGAGTTACTGGTGGTGGAGGGCTGGCTGGGCTCCACACAGCTTGATCAGGCGGTTGCCGCCTGCCGGCAAGGCACCTATCAAAAGATTTTGACTACGGGGGGATCGGCGGAGGTGTGGATCGGCAAGACGATTCGCTACAATTATGCGGAACTGGCAGCCCGGTATCTTGAAACCCACTGCCTGGATGGTACTCCGGTGACGGCGGTTCCCGCCCCCGCCTCGGCCCAGGATCGGACCTATCTGAGTGCGGTGATGGTACGTCATTGGCTGGAAGGAGAGGGACAAACCTACAACGCCCTTGATCTGTTTTCGAGTGGCACGCACGCCCGCCGCTCGCACAGGCTTTACCGGATGGCCCTCGGCCCGGACGTTGCCATCGGCGTTATCGCGGCCCAGCCGTCCGACTACAACGCCAACCGGTGGTGGGAAACAAGTTCCGGCGCAAAAAGTGTGCTAAATGAAACAATCGCCTGGCTCTGGACGGTTTGCTGTTTCCGGCCCGGCCCGCCAGGCTCGCATGAAGAGCTGTGGGCGGTCCCGGCTGCTGCCGGGAGGGAGTAGCGCATGGTCGGAAACCGCCCCGAAACAGCCATCGTGGTCATCGGCCGCAATGAAGGAGCCAGGCTGCGGAACTGCCTGGTGGCCGCCCGTAAACAATGCCGCAACATTATTTATGTGGATTCCGGCTCGACGGATGATAGTGTCGAGTACGCCCGCTCAACCGGGGTGGATGTACTGCAACTGGACCCGGCCCGGCCCTTCAGCGCCGCCCGGGGGCGCAATGAGGGTTTCGCCTGGCTGACCGGCAAATATCCGGAGCTTGAGCTGATCCAGTTTATCGATGGTGATTGCGAACTGTGCCCGGGCTGGATCGATTTCGCCGCCGTCCAGCTTACCCAAAACCCCGCCTGGGTGCTGGTGGCCGGCCGAACCATTGAGCGCTACCCGGAAAAGAGCCTTTACAATCAACTGTGCGATCTGGAGTGGCAGGTGCCGACCGGCGAGGCCCAATCCTGCGGCGGCATCTTCATGATCCGCCGGCAGGCTTTTGAGGCGGCCGGGGGCTTCAACCCGCAGGTCACCTCGGGGGAAGAGCCGGAGCTATGCTACCGGCTGCGCCAACAGGGCTGGAAAATCCACCGGCTGGATTTTCCCATGGTGCTGCACGACGCGGAAATGACCCGGTTTTCCCAATGGTGGAAGCGCACTGTCCGCAGCGGCCACAGCTACGCCCAGGGTTATGCCATGCATGGCGCGGGTAATGAAAGATACTGCCTGCGGGACTCGCTGCGAATCTGGGTCTGGGCCCTGCTACTGCCGGTGATGATGCTGGCGCTGGCCATCATAACCGGCAGCCCCTGGTGGCTTCTGCTGGCGCTGGCTTACCCCCTGCAGATCTTCAGAACCATGACCAGCATCAACCAGCGGCTGAACAACCGGCGGCTCGCCTTGCTCTACGCGGCTTTCAACATGGCCGGCAAATGGCCCCAACTGCTGGGCCAACTCACCTTCATACTCAAAAAAATCGGCCAAAAACCCATTACCATAATCGAATACAAGTAGCACCGCAGGTCGATGTACCTTGGCCGAGATGGAAGATGCGGAAACTGCCGGTTACCGCAAGCCGGATAACACAGGAAGCCAGGAATGAACAAAATTGACTATGCCTGTAATGACCAGGAGTGGGACGCCTTCTTGCAAGCGTGTCCTTACGGTCATCACGAGCAGTCTGCCGGCTATGCAGCCAATCGCGGCACCTATGGCTTCCTCTGCGATAGGCTGGTCATTCGGGAGCATAACCGGGTCAGTGGGGGTGTTCAAATTCTTGTTCAACAGACGCCCGTTGGAAAGCTTGCCCAAGTTTGGCGGGGGCCCATTGCGATTGATGATGACCCCTTAATGCTTGGGAAGGTGGTGAACGCGCTGGAAGAGCTTGCGGGGACCAGGGGGTATAGATCAATTCGTGTGGACCTTTTCCCTTATCAACGATCTGCACAGGAGGCATTGCTCGCAGCCGGTTTTGTTGAAAGCGAAGCATGGGCGGGCGGTAGCATCAGGGAATCCGCGTTAGTGCCGTTGCACTACAGCGACGAGGAACTCCTCTCCCGCATGAACCGCAATGTGCGCTACAGCGTGAAACGCGCGGCGAAGCAGGGCGTCATCGTGATGCCTGGCGATGCCGCTTCGCTGAACGACTTCTGTGCAATGCACGAGGCGACGGCCAAACAGCAGCAGTTTCCGGTCTTTCCCCATGAATATTTCAGCCATATTTGGGATCTGTTCGGCACGGTGGGCAAGGCTCAGCACTTCATCGCCTACTACCGGGACCAACCCGTAGCGGCAATCTTTAACCCGATTATCGCCAACACCATGACCTATGGTTGGGGCGGAATGGCGTGGGATCCCGAGTTGAAGAAACTTCGCGTGAATTATCTGCTGCAAATGACAGCAATCGCCTGGGCACGCGAAAAAGGGCTGGCCTTATACGACTTATTGGGCCCCCAAACCTTCAAGCAACAGTTTGCCCTCGACATGGTTCGGTACCCGTTGCCCCTGAGGAAATTTTACGGGCCGGCGCGCACTTTGCGGGCCAGGTTGTTTGCATGGTCGGATCAGAACTCTCTGGGGCGACGCCTCGTCCAGCGGGCCTCTTGCAAATTAGGGCTCTCGCCAAACCTGCCCTGGTAAAACAGGCACCAAAAGAGGTATATCACCATGAGTGAAACAGGTTTTCGACAGCGGCCGATCTTCGGGGAGGGACTGGGGTTGCCCCGTTCCGTCAGTTATGGGATCGCACTGCTGCACTGGTCTTTGCTGAGCCTGCGCCCAGATAGGGTGCTGCGGTTACTCCTGATCCTCAGCCACCAGCGTTCTGGCTCCACGCTGCTGCTGCAATGCCTGAATACGCATCCGATGGTGATGGGTTACGGTGAAACCCTGATGACTTACCGCCGCGCAAGCGACCTGTACTGTCTACCCACTAAGGTCGCGGTGCGGTTGCGCCGCCCCTTTCCGGGGGCAAAGTATTTCCTGGATAAGCTGCTTTATGATGAGTTGCTGGCGGATGAGCGACTGCTGCAGTTACCCTGCGTTTACACGATTTTCCTGCTGCGTGATCCTGACCAGGCACTGCCGAGCCTGATCAACGCGCCAAAACTTGAGGGCTGGGTCCAGCGGCCGGAGGCCAACCGCGATTACGTCGACCAGGCAAACTGTGAACGCTACTACTCGGGCAGGCTGGCCACTCTTGCCCGCTACGCGGAACTGGTGCCGCGGGATCGTTCGCTGTTCCTGACCTACGACGACATCCTTCACCACACTCAGTCAGTGTTTCACGCCCTGGCCAAAATACTTGGGGTGGAGAACCGTTTTTCAGAGCATTACCCGGTCATGCGGACCACAGGTGTTGCCGGCCTGGGAGATGTTTCCCCTCATATCCGGGGAGGTCAAATCAAGCGTGATATAAAAAGACCGCCCGTTAAAGTAGAGCCGGCATTACTGAACTCGGCACGACAGTCCTTCGAAGCAAGCAGCAGGATAATCGACACGCACTGCACCCGGATTAAGTGAGGGCGCTCCTCCCGACATTCCGCCAGGCTCGCATGAAGAGACGTGGTATTTTCCTGCCAAGCACGAGGTGTTAATCACGGCCGCTGGGGGGATTGCTCCAGAATAAAGTCCACTGCCGCCGGTAAATCCGGGGCGGTGAAATCGGGCTGAGCCTGGTACCGGTTATCATGGCCGGCATAGCCGGTTTGCAGCAGAATCGATTTTATTCCGGCCCGGCGGGCGGTTTCGATATCGACGGAGGTGTCGCCGATCAGCCAGGAACGGGCCAGGTCCACGTTGAAATCCGCCACCGCCCGGTCCAGCAGGCCGGTTTTGGGCTTGCGGCAGTCACAATCGATCTTGAGTTCAGGCCGTTCTCCGGCAAACCCCCGGTGGGGGTGGTGGGGGCAGAGATAGATGCGATCCAGATAAGCTTTTCCTTCACCCAGCAGGGTTTCCAGCTTGTTGTGAATGGCGCGCAACTCGGCAAAGGAACAGTCACCGCGGGCCACCACCGGCTGGTTGGTCACCACGCAGCAGCGGTACTCGGAACGGTTCAGGCGGCGCACCGCCTCGATCACCCCCGGCAGCAACTCCAGCTCTTCTGGGCGGCGCAAATGATTCACCTCCCGGTTCAGGGTGCCGTCCCGATCCAGAAACACCATGGCCTGGGGGTGGGCCAGGCTGGCCCGCTCGATGCGGCCGGCCTGAAAGTCGCCACAGACCCGGTCCAGCCGTTCCGGGGTGCCGATATCCTTGATGTACTCCGGGCTGTTGTACCCTTGCAGCAGCAGCTCTTGGGCCAGCATCTCCGGGAACAGCTCCTTGCCGAAGTCCAGCATCTCCGGGCGCCCACGCCAGGGCGTCAGGGCGTCCCGCTTGAGCCAGTAGAGGGCGGCGTTGACCAAGTTGGGCAGATAGCGGCCGGGAGGGTGGGGGTAGGGGTGAAAGGCCAGCACCCGGTCGGAATCGTCCACCTCCACCAGGTCGGAATCGTGGGGATGGTCGTTGGGGTGCAGGAAGAGGGTGGCGGCCGCACCTTGCCGCCGTCGGTGAAAGGCATGAAAGCGATCCAGGTCCACCTCCAGCATGGTATCGCCGTACATCACCAGAAACTCATCGGCCAGCCGGTCAAACACCGCCAGGGTGGCCCCGGCGGTGCCCCGGGGTTCACCATCGTCCAGGCAGTGCAACTCCAGCCCCCAGTTGTTGCGGGCGGCGCAGAAGTCAATGATCTGCTCGGCGGCATGGTTGACCAGCACCAGCACCTGGGTGAAGCCGTAACGCTTGAGCAGCCCGATCTGGCGCTCCAGCAGCGGCACCCCGCACAGATCGACCAGGGGTTTGGGCCGCCCGTGCAAACGTTCGCGCAGGCGGGTGCCGCGGCCGCCGGCCAGAATGACCGCCTGCCGACTCACCGCGATTCCTGCTCGAAGATCTGCTCCACCGCCCGGCGAACCGCCTCGGCCGAGCCCAGTCGCGGCCGCCAGCCCAGCGCCTTGAGCTTGTCGATGGAATATACGAATTTAGGCACATCCCCCACCCAGCCGCGGTTGCCTTCGCCGTAGCAGATTTCCGCCGCCGGCGCTACCCGGTCGCGCACCGTTTCAGCAATAAAGCGCACCGTGATTCCTTCGTCATCGGCGCCGACGTTGTAGCAGCAGAGTTTTCCGGGGTCCCGATCCCGGATCAGCAGCATGGCTTCGATCAGCTCATCAACATGGAGGTAGCTTTTTTGCTGGGTCCCGTTGCCCAGCACCTCCAGGCGGTGGGGGGTAGCCTTAAGCTTGCGGATAAAATCCTGAATCACCCCGTGGGTGGCCGGCACTCCAATCACATTGGGGAAGCGAAAGACCAGGGCCCGCCCCAGGTGGCTTTCGAGGGCCGCGCTGATCATGGCCTCGGAGGCCAGCTTCATGGCCCCGTAGTTGGAGATGGGCTCCAGCGGGCCATGCTCTTCGGTGAGCCGCAGTTGTCCGAAATCGCCATATACCGCCGAACTGGAGGCAAAGGCCAGGGTGCCGATGCCCAGCTCGCGCATCAGCACCAGGGTGTTGAAGGTGGTCATGAAGGTATCGCGCAGGTCCACCTGTTCATCGGCAATGCCAGCGGGGATATCGGAATTCGCCGCCAGATGCCAGACTTCGGTAATCGGCTCCCGGCGGTGCAACTCCTCCAAGGCGCTTCGATAGGCCGCCAGATCATCCAGGTCCAACTCGGCAAAGCTGAAACGGGGGTGGGCAAGCAGCGCGGCCAGGTTGGCCTTGCTGCCCCGGCAGAAGTTGTCAAACCCGGCCACCCGCTCGTCGCGGGCCAGCAGCACCTCGGCCAGGTTGACCCCAATAAATCCTGCCACTCCGGTAATAAAAATACTCATCTCCTGGTTTCCTCAGACTTGGGGACAGACTTGAAATCTCTCCCCGATCACGCATCAGTTATTGGTTCACCGGCGGCGCTGCGGCGGAACAGTTCGCCCAGGTGGGCCGTCTCGGTGTCGGAGTGGTGGCGTTCACGGGCCAGCTTATGGGCCGCCTCCCCCATGGCCCGCAGTTGTTCAACCGGGAAGGCCAGCATCTCCTCCATGGCGGTGGTCAGGTCATCGATGGAGCCGGCCGGAATCAGCCAGCCGTTTTCACCGGGGCGCACCAGTTCGGGAATACCGGCGATGTAGGTGGAAATCACCGGCCGGCGCAACGCCATGGCCTCCATGATCACCATGGGCAGGCCCTCGGCAAAGCTGGGCAGCACCATGCCCCGGGCCAGCCGCAGTTCTTCATAGAGCCTTTCGGTGCTGAGCGCCCCGGTCAGTTCCACCTGCTCCTGCAGGCCATACTCTGTGATCAGGGCGGCCAGGGTATCATGCAGCGGCCCGCCGCCCACCAGCACCAGCTTGAATTCCACCCCTTTGCGGGCCAGCCGGGCGGCGGCCTTGACCAGCAGCGCCTGCCCCTTCTGCTCCACCAGCCGGCCGATGCAGACCATCCGGGGGGTAGCCGGCGGCGGTTCCGGCGGGGTGGCGAAGATTTCCGGTTGCAGACCGCAACGAACCATCCGGACCTTGGGCCAGTCGGCATAGCTGCAAGCACGGTACAATTGGCTGCGGGTGTAGGAGGTGATAGCCACGGTAAATGCCGAGCGGTGAATTTTTTCGCCCAACCCCAGATAATACGGCTTGTCGAATTCCAACGGCCCATGGACCGTGAAACTGTAGGGCGGCCCCCCCAAGGTCCGAACCAGCATCACGATCTCGGCCGAATTGGTGCCGAAATGGGCGTGCACATGGGTCGCGCCATGCTCCCGCAGCCAACCCAGCACCCGGCAGGCCTCGACCAGGTACATCAGGTGATAGGGAATGGGGCGGGTGGCTTTCCAGCCCATGCGCAAGGCCAGAGCCACTGCGGCTAGAAAGCGGCCAGGCGAGGCCAGCAGGGTGCGGAGTACAGCGCCGATCAGCGGCAACGGGCCACCCTTGAGCACAAAAAGGGTCTTGGCCCGTTCCGCCGGGTCGGCAGCATCGGTCAGGTCCCCTTCCCAGCCGCGCAGGGCGATCCGCTGGACATCGAAACCCTGCCGCTCCAAGGCATGAATCTCTCGCCGGATAAAGGCGTGGCTGATGGCGGGATACAGGTTGATAAAATAGGCAATACGGGAATCAGCCGGCACACGAACCTCCACTGCCTACTCCTTGCAGATCATAGCCGCACAACCGCTGCATCACGATGTGGCCAAAGATGGCGTGGACATCCTCGGCTACCTGCATATCGTCAATATCGGCCCAGATTGCATGCTGGGCAAGCTCCTTGAGCTTGCCGCCCCGGTAGCCGCACAACCCCAGGGTGACGGCCCCGTTGTCATTGGCGTAATTGATGGCGCGGATCACGTTCTCGGAGTTGCCGCTGCCGGAGATGGCAATCACCAGGTCGCCCTTCTCCAGTACATTTTTCAACTGCTCGATAAAGATATTCTCGAAGGAATTATCGTTGCCGTAAGCCATCACCACCCCGATATTGTCCACCAGGCTGCGGCCCCGGAAGGGTTTACCGCTGGCCATGAAGATGCTTTTGTTCCAGTCGTTGATTAAATGCAGGGCGGTCAATGAACTGCCGCCGTTGCCCAGGGTAATAATCTGGCGGCCGGCCTGCCAGGCCTCGGCAATCAGGCGGATGCCGTTATCGATCTGATCACGGTCCAGGTTGGTCAGCATGGCGGTCAATTTGGTAAGATAGGCGTCAGCGGTTCCAGCGTATTTGTTCATTTCACTCTCCCTGTTGTTCTCTTAACGGACATGAGGTGATCGGCGGCACAACGAACGCTATTTGATGCGCTCCTGGACAAAGTCAACCACCTTATCTACGCAAGCGAGCAAGGAAAGCTCGCTGGTTTCCAGCACCAGATCGGGATTAAGCGGTTCCTCGTAAGGAGAGCCGACCCCGGTGTAGTTTTTTATCCTGCCTTCACGCGCCATCTGGTAAAGCCCCTTGACGTCTCGCTGTTCGCAGACTTCCAAGGGGCATTTGACATATATTTCGTAAAACCGACCGCGGCCGATCTGATTGCCGCAACGCTCACGATCAGCCCGAAGAGGCGAGATAAAGGCAGTAAGGCAGATCATACCGGCATCCAAGAAAAGCTTAACCATTTCAGAAATGCGGCGCAGGTTTTCGGCCCGGCCGGCCGGCGAGAAATCCAGGTCACCGCAAAGGCCGTGGCGTACGTTATCGCCGTCAAAAACATAGGTCAACCGCCCCATGGCGTGCAGGCGTTCCTCCACGGCGTGGGCGATGGTGGACTTACCAGATCCGGACAGGCCGGTGAACCATAGCACCAGGCTTTTCTGGTCCAACAAATTTTCCCGGTGTTCGCAGGTTATCTTGCCCCGGTAGGAGACAGTGTTGGCGCTTTTCATTGCTGGTCTCTCTTCGCGCTACGGCGACTTCAATTGATTAATGATAAAAAATAATCCGGCTGCCCAGCGGTTCAAAACCCATGGGCACCTGGCGCAGGCCGGGCAGGGCCTCGCGGATGGCCTGGTGCTGATACGGCGGGGCGTAGAACATCAAAAAGCCCCCGGCGCCGGCCCCCAGCAGCTTGCCGCCCTGGGCCCCGGCCGACCGGGCGGCATCGTACCACTGATCGATCTCGGGGTTGCTCACCCCGGCGGTCATGCTCTTTTTCAGTTCCCAGTTTTCATGCAGAATCTCGCCAAAGGCCGAGACATTGTTGCGTTGCAGTTCCTCGCCCAGCAGGTAAGCCAGTTCCACCATCCGTCGCATGCCGGTGCGCTTGTCCACACTGGCGGCCATATCCTCGGACTGCCGGCGCAGCAGCTTGGAAGCGCTGCGGGTGATGCCGGTATAAAATACCATAATACCCTGCTCAATGGCCGCTATGGTCTCGGGCCGGCAGATAAGCGGCGAAACCAGCACCGATTCATCCGGCTTGAACTCAATCAAATTGAAGCCGCCAAAGGCCGCGGCATACTGATCCTGCTTGCCAATTGGCTCCCCGCAGATGTCAATCTCGATCCGGCAACTGTCTTCGCCGAGCTGGGCACTGGAGACATAACGGTGCTGAAAGGCGTTAAGTACATGCAACAGGCCAACGGTGAAGGAGCTGGAAGACCCCAGGCCGGTGCCCCGGGAGGGGATATCGGCAATGGTGGTAATTTCGATGCCACCGTCAAGTTCCAGAAACTTCAGCGACTCACGCACCAGTTCATGGCGGATGTCGGCAACCTGCTCGACCTCCTCGGTAACCGAATATGATACCCGGATGCCGTTGTCAAACTTGCGGTTGACCGTAACATAAATATACTTGTCGATGGCGGTGCTCACCACCGCCCCGCCATATTCGCGGTAAAAGGACGGCAAGTCGCTGCCGCCGCCGACAAAGCTCATGCGCAGGGGGGTTCGACTGATGATCATTTATCACAACCTCCTCATTTCCCGAAGGCAAATTCGCGCAATCGGAGCAGCAACGGCTCCGGCGCGGTTTCGCCGACCGTCTTTGACGGCTTAAAAGAGGCAAGCTGCGCCAATTTCTCGGGCAGCTCGCTTTCTTTATAGGCAACCATTACATAACCGTGCTGCTCAAAATAGTTCGCCGTCGCCACCTGATGGTCGTTGCGTGTTTCGCCGAGGGCAGCCCGCCGAGGCAGGACCAGCAACGGCTTGTGCAGCTTCAGGGCGGCGATGATGGTCCCTATTCCCGCATGAGCAACAATGGCGTCAGCGGCTGCAATATGATGATCAAACTGCTCCGGCGACAGGTATTTTTCCGATTGGATGGTTTGCGGGAACCGCTCCGTGGCCCCGATCTGGGCAAATACATCATCGCGGCCCTGCTGCCGGGCCCAGCGATCCACCGCCTCAATCAGGCGATCAAAAGGCATCTGGTGGCCGACGGTGACGAAAATCACAGCACCGCTCCAGCGTACTCGGGACCGTCGGGTCGGGCCAGGTGCGGCCATTGGGTGAGCCAGAGATCGGCAAACCTGCCGGCCATCTGGCCTGCCATTGACAATTCATCCACGTTGGCGATGCTGTCGATCCAGATGGTGCGGGCCCCCAACCAGCGGCCGAATCGCAAGGAAAAATACCCCGGCGCCGCGCCGGTTGTAACGATGATGTCGGGCCGCACCCGTAAAACAACCCAGAGCACCCGTAAAGCGAGCTTCAACAGGCCGAGCCGGTTCCACCTGGTCGCGTCGGGAATCACATGCAATGCTGCACCGGGCACATCACGCTGGTATTCGGGTTTTACCGTGGCCAGCACGACTTCCCCCTGCGCAAAGGCCGGCAGTACCCGCAGCAGCTCTATCCAGTGACCGCCACCGCTGGATACCGCCAGGATTTTCAGTAAACGGGGTTGATCAGGCATTACCTGCTTCCACTCTCGGCGGGAATCGTTTGCGGATTTCATCGTGATACTTCTGCATGGTCCGCCGCTTCCCGCCGACCAGCGATTGCAATTCATACTTCCGCAGGTGTTTCAGATAGCTCTTATCATCGTGTCGTGGTTCCCCCCGCAGCATGGCCTGGATGTAGCCGCACAGAATCCCGATGCCGCTGATCACAAAAGGCCGCTCAAACAGGCGATAGACCGTAACCGCCAGGGTGTAGGGCAAGGACGAGCCCATGAAATACTTCCCGCGCCCCCAGCGCATTCGCCCCGTCCAGAAACTGACCTGGCTGGAACCCATGCGCCGCAAATGAATGATTTGCAGATCCGGTTCGTTGATGGAGCGGGCAACCCAGCCCTTCATGCGGCACATGTGGCCGTCAATGCCATCCCAACTCGCTTGGTGGACAAAACCGCCAATTTCTTTGAAACAGGGCACCCGGTAGAACTTGGTCGGGCCGACGGAGTTCTCATCGCCGCAGCGCTCTTCAACCAATTTATCCCCGTAGCGCAGAAAGAGCTTGCCGGAAACCGTCCCCAGCCAGGGATCCTGTTCGCAGTGCTCCATTAGCCGCTCAAAATACCGGGACGGCAGTTCCAGGTCGCCGTCCAGTTTGCACAGGTAGTCGTAGTTGTTTAGATCCACATGGGACAAGCCTTCATAAAAGGCTTCAATCACCCCCGGCCCCACCGCCCGCTGGCCGCGATCTTCCCGCCGCACGACCTTGAGGTAGGGATACTGCCGTGCCGCCTCCTCCAGGATTGCAGGTGTTGCATCCGTCGAACCGTCATCGACAACCACCCACAAGGCCGGCAATACCGTTTGCTGGGCGATGCTGGCGATGGTCACGCGCAGATAATCCGCCTCGTCCCGACAAGGGGTGATCAGAACATATCGTCTCGACATGGATCAAAATCCTCTTTAGATGCTTTTTTAGCCGGCAGGCCAAAACAGACAGATTCGTTGCTTAACGAAACCCCATGGTCCTGTCAATGCAAAAACCGAAGGCCGGTGACACCTTGGTGCATCAGCCTGCAATGCTGCTATTGGGCCGCCTGGATGTGGCGCTTGCGTTTGAGGTAAGCGCTGTATTTATCTTTTAGTATTTTCAGCAGCCGCGACGGGGAGCGCTCCCAGTGCCGGGCGAGATCAACCGCTTGCGGCCCGAAGCTCTTTTTGAAGCGGCCGGGCCCCCCGTCCGATGAAATAAAATCATATCTTTTCAGGCCCATGGCCTTGGCATCAAGAATAGAACGCCAGATCAGCAGGTTGCTGACCGGAATATTGCGAAATTCCTGAAAAGTAGCCCCGCCCCAGTAATACATGGTATGCGAATTAAAAGGCAGTATCAGCGTCGCCGCGCGCTTACCGTCCACAAACGCCGACAAGGCGTGAAGGTGTCTCGCCGGCGTCAGACGCTCCCAAACCTGTTGGCAGAATTCGCGGGTATACGTCGGCTGAATTTGCGATTTGGCAAATGTCTCCTCGGACATTCGCCAGAAGTCCTCCAAAAAACCGGCATCACTTTCCAAGCGAATTTCAGCACCCGTTTTCTCGGCCTTGCGAATGCTGTTGCGACACCTGCTTTCGAGTGCCGCCCACAAATCTTCCTCAGTCCGCGACAGATCCGTCCAATAGGTTTCAAATTTTCTCACCAGCTCGAACCCAAACGGCGTCAGGTCCACGTCATGCCGGTGAATAAGGGTGCGGCAGGCGAAATAGGCGTAACGCTTGAACAACCGGTGCTCGAGAAATGCGCCAAGCAGCTCCTGTACCTCCACATCTTCGGCAATCAAAGGCCCCATGTAGGCAGTGCTCCAGCCCGGCAAGGGCGAGCCGATGATCCGGAACGGCCCTTTGCGTTGCTCCAGATAAGGCCAAATGGCAACACATCGCCCACCCCGCTCAGCCTTAACGCAAACCGGCCTCACCCCGTACGCGGCCTGGATGGTCGCCAGCCACGCACTGGTATGGAATATGGTGTAATCAGGGAACGCCCCCAGCAGCGCATCCCACTCTGCAGAACAGGGATCAACGGCGCTGACGGTAATCTGGGCCGGAGAACGTATGACGCTGCCTGCCCTATTCGACGGCATCGGCGGCACCTTTGGTTGGGTTGGGATGGTCATCAATATCTCCATTACCATTAAGGAGCTCAGTCACAGTGCATACCTGCCAGCCTTTCTCGCGCGCGGTTTCAAGCAGCATCCGGGTCAGGGCCAGCACGTAGTGCTGACGGTCATCGCCCCGGTCGTGGCTGTGCAGCAGCACCACGCCGCCGCCATCGCGCGCCACCTGATCAACAATCAGGCGCGGGTCGGTCAGCACCGGCCAGGTATCGCCACCATCGTGGGTCCAGAAGCAAAGTGGCGAGCCGAGCTTTCTGGCTAGGAGCAGGGTCCACAAGGTCAATTTGCCAAACGGCGGGCGAAACGGCGCTTTCCTGGTTAGCCAAGGCAGCATGGTTTGGTAACCTTCCCACATATCCCGGAAAGAAACCCAAGGCAAGGTGCGCCAAGGATGCCGATGCCGTTGGGCGTGGTAACCCATTTCATGCCCTGCCGGATGCCTGGCGATCGCTGCAAGGGCTTCAGGGTGCTGCTGCGCCCGAAAGCCGACGATAAAAAACGATGCCCTCACCCCATAATCAGCGAGCAAAGTAAGCAACGGCGGCGTCAACAAAGGTCCGGGACCATCATCATAAGTTAGGACAAGTTTGTTGCGAGACTTCAACAGAAGCTCGCTTTTCAACCTGCGCTTGACAAGCAGCCCTGGCCCAAGTGATAGCACAAGAATCAGTCCAATGTTAATCACCAGTCCAGCAATAACAATAACAAACCAGGAATACATTATCCCTCTTGCAATCGGTTGGCAATATCCCTTCGCCACGGAGGCCATCATATGTTTTTGGGTACAACCCTATCCCGACCATTTTTTGGTCAGCTTCGATATTAATTCAGGGGAATAAAAATGTTGGGCAAACTTGGTGGAATAAATTTTATCACAAGCTGAATTTGACAGTTTTAAGTTATTCTTCACGTAATTTTGTAAATCTAAATACTTATCATCTTTATGCAAATGTGAATGCAATAACTTTATCCTGTGATTATCTAAATTAAAAAGCTTTGCCACTCCTTCATTAAAGGCTTGATCAAGGTTCTCAAAGCGCAAGAGGAGAATATCGAATCGTGGGTCATTGATTATCTTGTAACCACGATCTTTATCAAAATCATGGCTGTAAACATCTACCCCCAATTCATCATAGAAAACATCGTCAAACCAAGTAGAAATTGCCCACCCGGAAGGATCGTCTCTTTCTGTTATTTGTTGAAAATGCTCTATGGCTTTTTGCGTGTCCAACTCACCGTTTTTCCCAAGGATATCCGCAAAATACCGGCTGACATTCATGAAGTGAAGAGATATCATTACGCTAACAGGGTCTCTGAACACGGTGATAATTTTCCATGGCTGGGCGGGGGGGCTGTCCCCGAAGGAAACTATTTTCTCCCCAATAATCTTACCCAGCACCATATATCTATCCACACGATGGCCACGCTCTTTTACTTTAGCAATCCTTTGGCTTGCCCGGTGCGACGATATGGTATGCACGTGATAAACGGGAAACTTTAAATCGGCAGCGAGCAAGGATGTATAGAGACTGGTTGATGCCACACGACCGTATTGGTAAATCAAAATTAGAGGGGTTCCGTTTTTTATCGACCTGTTTATCGCCCAACGATCGAAGATCGTTTGCCAGATTCTAGCAACACTATAAAGCCAATTTGGAGCTTTTGAGATCAGAACCGTGGCTGACTCTCTGACCGTTTTGAGGTGGTTCATTAGGCACCTACTTTAACGAAGATCATTACCCAAAATCTGTTTGTAAATAATCCACGCTGCTATGAGTACAGGAATTACTGTCCCCGATATTACTGCAAAAAACCAAACATGGGTACCGTAGTTTTCTCGCACCCACAGGGAAAAAACAACTAGTCCCCCCCCAGCAATCCCTGCCATAAGGGTAAAACGGAGGCTTTGTCTCAACATTTCGCCTTTTCTGTTGGGTACGTAGCACAATAAAAACAGGTGTGAAGCCAGAGGACCAATGGACAGGCCAAGGATAAACCCGGGCAGGCCCGCAACCCAATAACCAGTGATAGCTAAGACTATAAAGGAGGTTTGAATGACATTAGAGAAAAAAAGCACTCGTGCATTGCCAAGGGCCAAAGGAATTCGATCCATAGTAATCAAAAGAACCCTGGTCCAGATGAGCACCGCCAACCACTGGGAGATGGCGCCCGCCTGGTGGTAACGCGGATCCCACAGGGTTTCAAAAAAAAGGGGGGCGCCGACCGAAAAAGAGATACATACCGCCAGACCGGCCCACAGTACAACTTCACGGGATCGCAGGGCCACATCCATCAGTTTCGTTGGTTGGTTCTGAAATTTGGCGTAGACTGGAAACATGACGGTACTGCCCAAGCGCCTGGCAACCTCCATCGCCACACCAGCAAAAATCAAGGCAATGGAGTACACCCCCAAATCTGACAAGGTCAGAATATTTCCCAATAGGAGTTTGTCAAGGTTCGCGGCGAGAAAGGTGAAAGCGGTACTAAGAAAAATCCATTTTCCGAATCGGAACAGCTCCCGGCTGCATGCCCGATCCCATCCCAAGCTCACACGATGACCCGGCAACAGAAAATGGCTGCAGAGCATTTTTACAAAAGCAGCTACCAACCCTCCGGCCACCATGGCCCAAGGGGTAGGATTTAACAGAGCCCAGCCGACCATTACCGTCAGGGAAACGACCTGGACCCCCAGCTCAAGCATTGTCAATCGCCCAAGTTGTACCTCTTTGTTCAATATAAACAAAGAGGTAGAGTTGAATCCGGCGAAAATTGCGGTAACAGCTGTTACCGGTAGTAAATATAACAGTTGCCAAGCATCGGGGTCATTCTGGGCATACAGCCAAGTGAAGGGCCAAGCAAGAATGCAAGTAACAACCCATAATCCAAAGCCACGAATTATCTGGATGGTCCAAGCGGTATTCTGGAAAGCTGGCTCCTGCCCCCTTTTATTTTGAATGATGCTAGGCCCGATTCCAATATCGGAAAACATCTCGAGCCCGGCCTTGAAAACCCTAACCAGGGCCATCAAGCCGAAAATTGCAGGCGATAGCAGCCAAGCCAAGATCAAGTTGCCACCAAGGCGCAGAAACTGACTGGCCCCGTAACCAGCCATGGTCCAGGCAGAGCCGGTAAGTGCCTTTGATTTTATTGATTTTTCGATCACTGATACACGCGTCGGTGGGTAAAACGCGCCAATTTATTTTATATTGTGTTGGGTGATTTTTTCAATTTCTGACTTTGTTATAGAGCTTAATTGTGCCAGTCTGAGTTTCTCGGCAAATTTATTGATAGCTAAAAGCCAGAATCCGTATTTCTGTATCTTACTTTTTTTTACCAATCTTTTGTTATCATTGAGAAGCTTACAGCGCAAATCATCACTAATTGTAACAGGATCTAGGCCCGACAATTCATAATTAAATCTTTTTAATAAGTCGCCAATCTCAGATTCAACCAATCGTGTAGTTTCTCTAGTAAAGTGATCGCGCCAATTTGCTGCTTTTTTTTGGCCAGGACTACTGTAACTGCTTGTTTTGCTATAATCAAAAAATGATTTGTCGTACGATATACGAATAAAATCACTTAGTCTTGCGAGCTCTGTTTCAGGATTGCTGACCAACTGTTCAAAACGCACCTCGATAATGTTCGAAGATGAAATCTGGGCGTTAAGCTTATCGTAGCTGGCAATAGCATTCTTCCAACGTTCTGTCGCTGCCCAAACATTCCCATACCATCCCATTTTCATCGCAGAATGAGCCACATCACGACCATCCCGAACCAAATGAATGTAACGGGCTTCCGGCCAAATTTTCGGGAGGTGCTCGAAGCCGAAATGGACGGTCATCCCTACAATCGGCTTCCCTGTCAACATGATTTTTTGCCGCAAGAAACTGCGGAGTAGTTCACGATAGGATAACGAACCATCAATTATAAATCCGCTTCCCCGAAAAGCGCGGTTGCCGCGCAAAAAAACGTAGTATTCTCGAAGTTCCCTGCCTTTAGGTTCCTCTTTTTGGTTGATTAGGGGTTGGATTATATAATCAGACTCAGAATGAAAAGCTAACTGGGGATGGTGGCTCAGCATGAGCCGAAGCAGTGTTGAGCCCGACCTTTCACTTCCGATTAGAAAAATCGGGTATTCGGCACCTTCATAAACTGTATTATTTTTCACCACAAAGCACCTCGCTGCAACATAGCATCTCAACTTTCTGACTTGCGAAAATTATGCACTAATACGCTGAAATAGCGAACTTTTTAATAGAAAAACCCTTTGCTCCCTAGTATATTGTGTTTACCAAAAACATAATAAAAACAAGGAGAAAGGGCTGGTCAACTATAGCGAGAAGCATTTTGAAGAGCAAGAGGAAATTCGCCTGGAGAATACCATTGCTTCGTTTTTCAGCGATTTCCAGGTGGGGCACCTGCTCAATGGTGCCGGCATCCGCAAGCTGCGCGGAGCCTGGCCGCTGAAGGGTTTCGCGGCAATTTTCCGCTTGCCCTTGGCGGGGAAGAACTTCTACCGCAGCATTGTGGAACAAGATGACCTGGGGTTCGGCAAGGACGCAGCCTATGCCCTGCTGCGCAACCCCCGGCACAACTGGCGCCGGCTTATGCTGGGCGGGCTGTATGCACTGCTGACAAAACGTCCTGGGCGGGCACGGATTTTGGCCGCCGTCAACGTGGAGACCAGGCAGGGGCAGCAGGTCAGGATCGTGTTTGTGCGCCATCGACACAAACGGGATTGGCTGGCCGTCCTGCCCACCCGAGTGGATCTGGCTGACGAAGAGATCGTTCGGATCTATGGCAAACGCTGGGACATCGAGGTGTGCTTCAAGATGCTCAAGCCGCACCTGCGGCTGGAAAAGGAGGCGCAACTGAGGGATTATGACGGGTTGATCGGCCATTTGACCGTTGTGATGACCCGCTACATGTTCCTCTCCTTTCGGCAGCGACTGCACTCCGACCAGCGGACCGCCGGCAGTCTCTTCCATGCCTGTTGCGAGGAGGTGAGGGACCTGACCCTGCTGGATGCCATGCAACGCCTGATGACCCTGGTGATTGATAGAATCCGGGCCACAGGAGAATTGCCCGAAGATGTCATCAGCAAGATGATTGATGCCATGATGGGTGCAATGGCGGAGATTATGGAAACAATTCGCAGATCGCATAGCAATAAGTACGGAATAGTAGAAGGTTAAATCAAGTCAGAAAGTTGAGATGTTAATCTGGCAATCTACTACAGGTCATAACCATATTGACTTAACTTAATTCCGGTCAATTCCTGCAAGGCCCTGTTGCTTTTTTGATACCGATCTTGAATAGCATCCTCAACCGCTTTCTCTGCATGTTTTTTTATCCTATCATCGACACCATCAGGAAAGAAACGGCACATATATCGGGTGCCCCGAACAAGTCGGTTTCTGAGTCGACTAGATGGACGGGGGCGTGGCCAGTCGCTGGCGAACCATTTGTTCAGCCAGGCTATCATGCTGGTTTCAGCAGGCCGCAAGCCCACATTTACTTCGGATTCGACAGGGGAAAAGTTTTTTCTTTCCACGCCGGAAAATTTGTAAATAGTGGCCAGGTACTGATCCCGGTCGGCTCTAAGCATTTCATATGGTATAACCAGGACCCTGTCCTTACCATAAAGTGAGTACAGATACGCCACTATTTTGTGGTATTCAAAAACATCATACCGGAAAAAGGGTGTTATGCCAGGTGCTGTTTCAGTCAGATATTTTGTTGGGGGCACTCCTAAACCAAGCTTGACATTGTGAGTATACCACGACAAGAGCATCCTACGTTGCTCACGGACGGCAATAATCACTCGACAACCTGGAAAAGTAGCCTTTATTTGTTCAAATGGCCGCGGGTCAGGCGGAGCGGGGGTAAAAAGTTGCGCAGATATTCCTTCGTGATGAAGTACAGGGATTAAGCCTCTCTCGACGGCAGCACTGATTAAGTTACCGTAGCACTTTCGCGGCTCATGCGGATTAAAATCGAACGGATTGTTCAAGATAAAATCCCTGGCAACCGCGTCCATACTGCCAACCAGCTCAAAACCCGACGACGGAGCGTCCCAGAGATTGGCCAGAAGCCATCTGGATGCCGTTTTAGGAAAACCAGCATATATCAGCAAATTACTAAAATCACCTTGCATCTCTAGCCATCCCTTCTCAACTGTATCGTCCCTTTCGCTCAATTCTTTGAATCACCCTACCGGGAAGCAGAAGAATCGGCCGCAGGGCCGATTGCCGCCCCCACTGTTCAAAGCTATGCCGCCAGCGCCGGGCTCGGTTAAGCAACGACGGCATTTCAACGCAGCCCTGGGCAACCGGGATGGCGTCGGTCATGAACTTTTTTTTGTAGGTCACCATATCCCTGCCGAGATCAATGTATTGAATGTGATTTGTGCAACAGGATCTGATCAGCTCCACCAGCAGGATCAGGCCCGGCGAATAAGGTTGAAAAGCCTCATCATAGCCGGGGAACCAGGAATGGAGGACGTTGTTGGAACGCATGCCAAAATGAACGGCAGCCAGCTTGTCACCGACATATACAGCGGACAGCACCCCGCCGAAATACTCGGAATCGGCCTGGTGAATGATCTTCACCAGCTCCACCGTCCAATCCAGGCCAAAATAGTCCACCGCACCCGTACGTTGGCACTGTTTTCTCTTCCAGTCGATCATGGCCTGGAACACTTCGGGGTCTTTGCTGTTCAGAACAAAAGTATGGGCTCCCTTTTCCCGCTCCAGGCGGCTTATCTTACGGTAGGTTTCTTTAAGCTGTTTGCCATCCAGTTTTAGCCGTGTCTCTTCATACTGTTGGTAGCTTTGCGCGGTGTTGATGATCGGCGAGGGCAAGGTGCTAATTTGGTAGGGCAACCACTGGCTTTGGGTTGTCAACAGGTGGTCGAACTCCCAGCGGACCAGCTTGCAGCCCCGCAGCAGTTCGGCCACGCCCCAACGGGATTCTGCTTGGGCAATAACCCCGTGGTAATCGGAAAGGCCCAGGCCGACGGGCTTGGCTACCCCGCCCCATTTGCGATGAAACGGGAAAAAACCTTTGATTTCATTGTGATCTTCCAGGATGCCGATGTAAACGTCATCGCGCACCGCGGCCACGGCCTGGGTGAACTCGGGCCGGAAATAGGGGTTGGCCAGGGTCGGCTCCGCCTGTTGGATGGCAGACCAGCGGGCGGTTAGCTCGGGAGTCAACTCGCGGGCCGGAATAACGGAAAATTTCATCAGGCATCACCTGGTTGATCTTGGCCGGGCCGCTAAAGCAGCGCCAGCCGCCTTTCCAGTACTTGTATATTCATGTCCTGGTGAATGGGAAAACAAACCAGTCGTTCCCAGAGCCGCATCGCCCCGCCGTTACGCTCGACCACGGCCTGGGGCAGGGTGGGCCAAGAGTGGATATCCACCCCGGCCCAATGACCGCGGGCATACCACTGCAAACTGTCGGCCACAGATTTGGCATAAGCCGGAAAAACCAGCGGCATGGCTCCCGCCGCCAGTTCCGGGAAGACCGGCTGCAGCCCCCGGGTTTTGGCCCAACCTAGCCAAATACCATAAATCCGGCGACGCAGCTCTCCGATTTTTGTTACATCCTGCCGGTTCAGGAAGCGATCCACCCCCGCGGCCATGACGAAGTCGCCGGCCAGGGGTGCTTCCCGGAAAGCCGTCTGCGAACCGTATGGCGGCGGTGGCCCCAGGCGGCGGCGATATGCAATCGTTGCCCGCCGCCGCCTTAGCAGGGCGGCGGGGATCAGGCCCTGTAGCCAGCTCCGGCAGCGCCGACGCAAGGAAGCACTGGTAGGCGTCAGCCGAAGCGCCGCCAGGTCCAGCATTTGATCTTTGGCCAGGTAAAGAAAGGCCCCGTTTGGCACTGGAAAGCTTTTCCGGGGTGAGCTGATCCCGATCTCCCCGAAGGTTCCCAGGGCTTGCCCCTCAAAAGTTGCGCCAAAACCATGGGCATTGTCTTCAATTAGCAGCAGCCCGTTCCGGCGACAGAACCCAAGAACCTCCGCCATGGGCTGCGGCTGACCGAAATAATGGACCACCAGCAGGGCTTTGACCGGGTCGGCAAGCAACTGCTCCAGTTGGCCCCATTCGGGTTCCAGGGTTGGCCCCACGGGATAATAGCACACGCCAAGCCCTAGGTCGGCCAGGGGTTCCAGCAGCGATTCACAGATCAGGTCCGGCACCAGCACCACGTTGCCCGGTGTAAAGCCGCTAGCCTGCAGGCCGTATTTGAGCGCGGTCCGGGCGTAGGCGAACTTGTAGGGCGCGTGATGATTAGCGACCGGTTGCCGGTCATCGGCCAGGGCCGGTAAATCCTCCGGCCGTCTGCCGAAAAAAATGGCGCCCTCGCCGGTGCAGGGCAATACCTTGGCCATGATCTGTTTGCTTCCTTTCAATCGGGGAAAACCGGTAATTTCAGGATGGGCGAACGTAAACGCAAGCCCAGACTTTTGTACGATCTTCCTCGCAACCGTTCTCCGGCCGCCCGCACGGTCATCAACAACAGTTCGCCGAGTTCGGCCGTAACCGCCGCCGGCCAGCCAAAGTGTTTTATCAGATAATAAAAACGGCTTCTGAAGTAGTGCTCGGCAATGGTGTCCCACATCATGTGGGCCCCGGTTGCCTTGGCCGAGGCCGCATTGACGTGTTCGGCGACGGCTTCCCCCACGGTCCAGATCTCCCAGCCCGCTCGCCGTGCCCGGCGACACAAATCCGTTTCTTCAAAATAGAGAAAGAAACGCGGGTCGAACCGGCCGATCTCTTCGATCATTTTCCAGCGCAGCAACATAATCGAACCGCAAACCCAGTCCGTCGCCTGCGGCCGCTCCCCGGGAACCACGTGGCGCATGTCCCGTTCCGCCCAGCCGGGCAATATTGGCCGCAGCATGATCTTCCAGGGGTCGGGGAGGGCGCCGGTCGGCTGCAGCTCGCCGGAGGGCTCTTGCACCGCCGGGCCGCAGATACCCACCTGCGGGTTTTGTTCCATAAACGTAAGCAGCCGGGTCAGGGCGTCGGCAGCAATCACGGCATCCGGGTTCAGCAGTAAAACATAAGGTGTTGCCACCAAGTCAAACCCCCGGTTGCAGCCCCGGCCGAATCCGATATTGCCCTGGCCGCGAACCAAGGTAGCCCAGGGCGCGTGCGCGGCCACAAAGTCGGCGGTCCCGTCATTGCTGGCATTATCCACCACCACCACCGCCAGGCCGGCATCACAGGATTCCCGTAAAGAATCCAGCGTTGCCCCAATGGTATTTCGCGACTGATAGGTTACGACAACCACCGTAACCTGCGGTTTGCGCTCGGAATCTGTTTGCTGGCCGTGTGACATTATAGCGGCATCCTTTGCCGCAGGCCCATTATTTTGATCATCTTATTAACGGCATGTTTAAGAAAAGGGCTGGCATCAGTCAATTCCATCATTTTCCACCGCCAGCCGGCCGCAGGCCCATAAACCTTGCGCAAAGCGTGTGGCCACTGAATAATGTCCACCGCAAACCATTGTTTAAAGGGCTCCGTACCGGCGAAATCATAACGCGAACAACCGTGCGCCCGGGCCCAGGTCATGGCCGTCAGGTGCAACAGGTAATTTACTCGCAATCTCCTGGCCTCGGTCGTTCGGCTCATACCCCCCCAACCAAAATACATATGATCGCCGACTATCGTATTGAACAAGCTGGCCATGGGCTTGCCGTTATGGTAAGCGATGAAAGGCTGCACCTTACCAACTGGACCGAAAAGGCGCCAAAGATAATCGAAGTATTCGCGAGGAAAAATCGGAAACGCCTGATGACCAGACGATGCCTGATGCAGCTCGTAAAATTCGCCAACCGAGCTTTCACCACCGGCCAGTACTGTCACCCCGTTTTTAAGGGCACGCCTGGCTTCATAGGCCACCTTTTTATGCATCTTGGTCAACAGTTCATCGTCAGCCAAGTGCAAAGGCACTGTAACTGAACGTAGGGCGCAGGTGTGGAAACTGGAGCAGATAAACCCCGCCTCTTCCAGGGCCTTGCGTGCCGTGGTCTGGTGGGGAAACAGGTCCACTCGCACCGATCGGTAAGCGTTTAGACGGGCCGTTTCCTCCAGATCCTTAACAACCTGACGCATCACCCGCAAATCATCATCAACCGCTAACGGTCCCCTTTGGATATGAGCAAACTTGCCAAGCGGCGTGGACTGGACCAGAATTTGTACGCCGCCAACGGCAACTCCGCCGTTTTCTACCACCACCCGGTTACATTGATAACCATAGGTGTTACGATTGGCAGCATACCGGCTGCACTGTTCATGATGGCCGTAGTCACAGTTGTTTAAAAAATGGTCCCATTCCTGATCATCCACTGATGCTGATGATTCCAGCGAAGTACCACGGTCGGCACTACCAGTATAGTTATTGGCAGTCGTGCCGGTATCATCACTCATCGGCCCAGTCTCCGCCAGACGCCGGTATTTGCCGCACAGGTTATCAGGTCGAAATTATCCATGGTTGGCGGGGCTTCAATTCGCGGCAGGTCAAAAAGATCCTTTTTACTGTTGATGGCGATGTCGTAGCCGCATCTCCCGCAAGCTGCCTCAAAACCGGCCTCAGCCACCAGTCTTTGCAACGGTTTTGAGGTTCGGCTGTAACAGAAAGAAAAGTACCGGGGCGGCCTGCCGAGCATCTCCTTAATACGCTCGGCGCACCCGGTCAACTCCTTAATGGCGTCAGCTTCGGAAACACGGGTCAAATCAGTGTGCTCCAGGCTGTGGCCCCCGATTTCAAAGCAACGGTGGCGGGAGACCAGGGTTTGCACTTCTTCCCAGTTCATGGTCAGCCGGGGTGGGTGCCGGGCGGGCGCAAGCTGGTCGTACAAATTTGCCAGCAGACTGTGACGTTTTTCTCGGGCGGCAACTAGCAGGGTGCTGCAGACGGCCCGGTAAGCGGCTTTATGCTGGACTGGCTGCTTAAGGTCATAAACTTGCGGCGAATCGCTAATCCATTTCAACTTGTTCCTAGTGCGTGCTTTGAAAGCAGCATAAGCTTGGTCCACCCATTGGTTTTCACCACGATCAATGTATCCGGTTGGCAAAAAAAGGGTGGCCGTCAATCCATAGTTCTCCAGGATTGGAGCGGCCACCGTGAGGTTATCCAAGTAACCGTCATCGAAGGTGATGACCACGGTTCCTTTTTCGGGCGTCTGGCCCTGCTTAAGGCAGGAAACAAGTTCTACCAGAGAAACAACGCGCCTCTCCCGTGAGAGAAACTCCATCTGTTGAGTAAAGACATCTGCTGGAACGTGGTCACGCGGATCAATCCATTTGCTTTGGGCTTCCTCGGCCGCACTATGGTACATCAACACGACTGCGCCTTCACAGCCTCGCAGGCTGCTTGCGAGATTCATCAAGCCGACGCGATACACCAACCTCTGCAAAGAATGACCGTTTTTATTGCCAACTATGTTTTTCAGATCAGGCACTTAATAGTCCTCGGGTATTGGGCCACGCCCAAATCCGGCTCGGATGTAATTGATTGCTGCGCGAGCGGTAAATTCATCCCGCCAGTTGGGTCGCTGCTGCTTTCTCAGTTCATCCACAAAGGCTTCGAGGGTTTCATCGTAACCCAGCGAGGCCGCGTAGGTGGCCAAGGAACGATCAGGATCAGAATAGTTCGGATTATCTGCGACTGAAGTTGTATCCTTGGGGTCTAGGGTATCGCCCCACTCGGCAAGGGTCATCGTGGTTGCGCCGGATGTGAGCCACTTATAATCTACGCGATTAGACCAGTATTTATTACCTTTTGACATCGAAATAGCACTCATCGGCGCTGTTGATCGGATTAAGACGCTATCATCCACCTGATTCTCCAACTCATTATCAATTAGCTTGATATTAGAGAGGGTGTTTGAACCTATCTCCGCCAGATAAATACTCTCTCGCCCATGGTTATAAACAATGTTTTTCTCGAAATCGAAATTTCGGAACATTGAATATGCTCCATCATTAGGGTCATGGTCATCCGCATAAAAACCGACTTTGGGATACAGGCTATTAGCAACAATATTCTCAAGAGCGTAGCCCTCAGACACGCTGTTATACCTGAAACCATGACCGTAAGCATCCACGCTGTGGTTTCCGGAAGTGCCATATCTCATAGCTAAAATAACATTGTAAGCAGAGTTAGCTATGAGGCCAGCTGGCCTTGCTTCGTGATTTACACCCTGCTGAATTCCTGAAGTGCAATGAGAAATTACATTACCAAAAGCATCCCCACCAGAACGCATTTGGATTCCGCTCGTCGCAGACATGATAGAAAAGTTATTCCGGAAAACGACACCCTCATTGGTGTGAGACAAATACAAATTGCGATTAAATGTGGTTGCGGTTTCTGGTATATCGGCTCGCCAACCGTTCTGATACCATGTTGAGTCCTCTAAGAGCAGGCCGTAAACATAGCTTGTCCATATCCCTTGAGCATGGGGTCCCCCTGGCAAAATGTAGTTTTTTTCAGTAAAGCATCGCCTAAAAGCCACATTGTGGAACTCGGCGGGTTTGTCATCATTAGACCACCCTTGAACAACCCAGCCAATATAATCGGAATGTACGTCCTCAACTAAAATATCATGGCCACCCCCCACCCACCTTATCTCTGAACCACTTTGCTCACTGCTTTGGTAGTTGGAATGCCCAGGGTCTTTGTGCGCTGCATAAAAATGAAGATTCGCGAAAATTAAATATGACGCCCGCATAGTAGACATGATATTACCCACTGGCCTTAACACAGGTCTTGCGCTGTTATTCCCATACGATGAATAAATCGCTCTTTCTGTTACCGAGCGCCCGGACCTGTTGCCAACAGGTAAAGTTTCCACCCACTCGTCTCCCCTTTTGAGCAACATGATATCCGGGTAACCGTCTCGCAACTGTTTAGCACCCCCTGCTAAAGTCTGATAAGGATTAACCGGCCCCGCCGACTGGAACACCCCATTCTCATTAAAAACAAGATCGTCGACTGAATAAATAGATCCAGTTGCATCATTTCCTTCCGAGCTGGAAACAAATACAACCCTGGCATCCTGGTATAAATTCTGTTCCTTGATCATGTATCTAAAATCGGTCCAGCCATTTATATCCAATGGCAGGCCGGTAAATTCATGTATATTAGCTGGTGGTTTCCCCCATACCATCAAGCCGGTGGCAAAACTGTTGGTAGTCGCACCGAAAAGGAAAAAACCCGCAACCAGTGCCAGCCCCGTTAGTAACAATTTATAGTTTTTCATTGATTTATCCTCCTGGTGTTGGCACCAAAATTTCTCACTTTGAGAACTTTGGTTTTCCCGTTTTCTTGCGTTAAAAACCAGCCGATTAGTGCGCCGGTGCTCACTATGTAAACAGGGTTGATCATGCCATTAAAAATGCAGTCAATCATGAACATGATTACAACCGAGCTCAGCGCCAGGGGTATTACCATCGAGTCAGCGGCTTTTTCCGTGGGGTTGGTCATAGCTCCCAAAACCTTCCATGGTCCCAGCATCATCGCGCCCAAAAAGGCGAGCAAGCCGAAAAACCCATTGATGCTGAAATTGATCAACCATAGTGGGTCGATTGCCCGAACCACCCGCCGGCCTGTTTCCGGGTCTATGGGCCAGTTGCGCTGGTGGGTTCCCCAGCCAAACAGGGGGCTGTTCAAGGTGTGCCGGATGAAGTTGTCTTCCTGCGTCAGCCGGGCCAGCAATGAAGGGATACGTCTTTCGTCGACCAGGTGGGCCATCACGCTGGCAACATTGTCCATCTCGATGACGCCGGTGATGCGAAGCACCAGATAAGCAGGAATTCCCAGCACAAGCAGGGTAAAAGGCAGGCTGGTTTTCGTGTACCTGTAAACATAGTAGAGACTACAGCCCAGGAACATGAGCAGAATGCCGTTTTGAGTTTTGCAGAGCAAGGTGGTGATTGCCAGGGCCATAACAATGAACCCCATGGGGATGCCTTTGATCTGTTCCACGATTCGGCTGCGCCACAGCCAGAAGGCCACGGTGGTGGCCATCGCCATCCACAAGGCCACCATCAGGCCATGATTCATAAAGACAATGGGTCGGTAGCCGCCGTATCTGGCATGCTGATGGAAACTATGGGGGAAAAAACCATAAATTGTGTTGCTGAGCTGGGGGCTCATCCTGATTTCGTAGAGACAGAGCGGGAGATAGATCAGGCCGCCAATGACAATGCCCCGGCAAAGATCGTGCAGGGCTTCATGGTTGGTGAAGTAGATTCGCCCGGCCAGGTAAGGAATACCCCAGACCATAATCTTGGTGAAGGTGCCGGAAATCCCGTCATAAAGTCCCAGTTGGTTGACCAGGGAGGTGGGAATGGCGGAAAAGCACCAGAGCACCATGGGCAGGTCGTAAATTTTCCACTGGAAGTTTGCCTTCTGCCGTTGCCCGGAAAGCCAGCCGCCCAGAACCAGCCCCAGGGCAATGGCGGAGTGCTTGTCAAAGGTGGGAATCCCCTGGAAATTATAACTAAACACCGGCAGCAGCAGCCAACCGCCAATAACCGAAACCAGCACGGCCTGGTGGGGCTTGAGGGTGCTGAACAGGAAGATCGTAAAGGGCACCCAGCCGATGAGCATTATGGGAACGAGGGGGGTCATTTTTCACTCTTGCTCAGCAGCTTATTTTGCGATCCGAAACAGGTTGAATATCTTTTTACCAACTTAACTGTACTCCAGTCATCAACTTCCCGCCATCGTGAATTGACGGGTGGCCTCCAGCAACCGACCGACGAAGGAGTCCGGGGCGTAGGCGTCAGCCGAGGTTGTGACCCGCAGGGAAAGGTGGCTGTGGCGATTGGCTTCCAGCTCCAATTCCAGGAGGCCATCGTCATCCTCCAGGATCAGCAGCGTGGTTTCGCCCCATGCTTCCTCGATTCGCCAGGTGCCGATGAGGCTGTTGCCGCCCAAGGACAGTTCCACCGTGCCATGGGGGCCTTCCGGGTCTTTGGCGAAACGCAGGCGGCTGTTGTCGCCGAGCACCAGGGATTGCCCCAGCAACGCGTCATAATTGATGGTCTCCAATGGCCCTACGGCATTGTCGCGGCAGATCGACACGTAAGCGCTATCGAACTCGGGTTGCAGGCCGGCAGCCTGTACCCCGGCATCATTCTGGTGCCGACGCAGGTAGTAGTGGAGGCCGAGTTCGGGCTGCACCGCGTCCACCAGATTCTTGAAGGCCTCGGCGGTAACTTCCACCGGCTCCCCTTGCAGCGCCTTGCCGATCAGTTCCTGCTTCCACCAGTTGAGGATGGCCGGCAGGCTTTCGGCCACTTCCCGCATGGTCACCGGAGGCATGGTGAAACCCAGCGGCAAAAGCGCCGCGATACGGTTCTGGGCCGTCGGATCTGTCGCGTAAAGCAGACCTTCACGCAGACCGTACAGCAGTTCATAGTTGTCGGGTTCCAGGTTTTGGCCATTGAGCTCCGCGATCTCCCGGCTTACCTGGAACAGGTCCAGTAGCGCTCCCATGTAGAGGTTGGCCCGTAGATCGGCCAGCTCATCTTCGTTTACCGAGCCGTTGAGTTCCGCCAGGCCGGCCATGGGGTCGACGGTGAGATCATAGCCCCGATAGCCGTTGATCGCGGTCAAAAGGGAGGAGATATCACCATCGGCAAAAGCCCTGGCCGCCAGGGTGGTCAGCGGAGTCACCACCACGGTGCCGGCGTCATCCTGGCTGACCCGGTGCATGAGTTGGCCGGTAAAAGGCAGGCCCTGGTGGGTGCCGCGCTCCAGCATAATGATGGCATTACCGGCGGGCACCGGCTTGGCAAAGGTGAAACGGCCCTGCTCGTCGGAGGGCGTGGAGATTTGCTCACCTTCCCCCGCGTCCCAGCGGCCGTTACCATTGACATCTTCAAAAAAAGTGGCGCCAACAATGTAAGGGTCAACCGCGATGCCACCGGTGATACCGGCCGGCTCGTCATTGGTGTTGTCGGCAGAGGTGTCATCGTTGGCCTGGTCATTGCTTTCGGCAGAGGTGTCATCGTTGGCCTGGTCATTGCTTTCGGCGGAGGTGTCGTCGTTGGCCTGGTCGTTGCTGTCGGCAGCGCCGCCCTCGGTAGCCTGATCATTGCTGTCGGCAGCGCCGTCGTCGGTGGTCTGATCATTACTGTCGGCCGCGCCGTCATCAATGGGATAGTCGTTACTGTCCGGCGAGTCGTCCTCGGGAACTGTTACGGGACTGCCCGCTGAGTCGCCATCAGTAGGGGCGATGGGATAGCTCCCCGTACTGGGGGCACTGCTGACAACGGGAGGGCTGTCGGAACCGCCACCGCAGGCGGTCAGGATCAGGAGCAGTAGAAGGGCGGGGAAAAAACTTGCGATCTTAGTTTTCATAACGGCACCTCAGAAAGTTGGATGCCGTATGGTCTGTCAATCACTTGGTTGACAGGAACCATTCGGCAACCCCGCTACCATCTCCTGTCGTGAACAGGAGGAAGGCCGGTGGCTTTGCGTCCCATGCTTTCGCCATGGTTTGCCTTTATCGTGGTAAAACGCTCGTTGCGAACGTTGCATAGAGCACAAAACATGCCAAGCTTACTTAAGTTAAGATTTATAAAGTTGTTACAGTAGGTTGCGACCAACACTCCCGGCTTGCGACTGCAATCCGCAGCCAAGTTTTTCTGGGAGACTGACATAAACCGTCACTCGTTGATGACCTTTTCCGTCAGTCCGGGTTGCTGTATAAAAAAACGACCCTGGCGGTCGTTCTTTTTACCGGCGGCTTAATTTGTTTAACCACGAATCGTAAAAGCAAGTAAGATGCCAGGCTGGGGTCCTGATCGATAAGCTGCTGTTTTTAAAGAGAAAAAAACAAAACAAGGGGGAGCGGTGGGAGGTCCGCAAGGCAAAAAGTGAATGGAATAGACTACACCAGGAAGGGGGGAAAGCGGCGATCAAGGCGTTATTAGTTAGTTAAACCGGAAGGTTACTTGAATTGTATGGATTTTACTGCGCAAGGTTCGCATTTCAATCCTTGAATTCACCGGGAGAAATGCCGTGCTTTTTCAGCATATTATAGAGATCGGCCCGGTATTTGCCGGCCAGTTTCGCCGCTCGACTGATGTTGCCGGCGGTGGCCTTGAGCAGATCGCGCAGATAGGTTTTTTCAAAACCGGCCCGCGCCTCTTTCAGGGTCGGCAGGGAGCCGCGGCCGTTTTTGGCCGGCAGGATCAGCTCCGCGCCGATGGTGCCGCTTCGGGCCATGGCTAGGGCGAATTCAATGGTATTTTCCAACTCCCGGACGTTGCCTGGCCAGTCATGCAGCATCATTTTCTGCAGCGCGGCGGTGGTGATGGTGCTGCTTTTTTTGCCCGTCTGCTGGCTGTGCCGGCGCAGGAAGTACTCAACCAGGGGCGGGATGTCTTCCTTTCGGTCCCGCAGTGGGGGAATATGCACCGGAATTACGTGAACCCGGTAGAACAGGTCTTCGCGGAAGGCGCCTTTTTTCACCTCTTCCTTCAGGTTTTTGTTGGTGGCAACAATCACCCGGGCGTTGAGGGCGACCTGCTGCTCGCCGCCCAGGGGCATGATGGTCCGCTCCTGCAGCACCCGCAACAGTTTGCCCTGCAGGGGCAGCGGCAACTCGCCGATTTCGTCCAGAAAAACCGTGCCCCGGCCGGCCCGGGCGAAAAGCCCCGGTTTCTTGCGGATCGCGCCGGTGAAGGCCCCTTTCTCGTGCCCGAAAAGTTCGCTTTCCAGTAGATTTCCGGGGATGGCGGCGCAATTGATGGCCAGGAAGGGCGCTTCCCGGCGCGGGCCGGCCAGATGGATGGCTTTGGCGATCATCTCCTTGCCGGTGCCGCTGGCCCCATAGATGGCCACGGTGGCGGCGGAATCGGCGATGCGGGCCACCTGGTCGAGCACCCGGCGCATCGGTTGGCTGCGAGCGATGATATTGCCGAAGTCGCGCTTCTCCTCGACCAGCTCCCGCAGCCGATTAAGCTCTCCGGTCAGCCGGCTTTTTTCCAGGCCCCGTTCGATCTGCAGGATCAATTCGCGGGAGTCGAAGGGCTTGGTCAGGTAGGTGAAGGCCCCCCGCCCCATGGCGTCCACCGCGCTTTCAATGCTGCCGTGGGCGGTGAGGATGATCACCGGCAGCTCCGGGGCCTCCCGGTGCAGCTCCTCCATCAGGGTAATGCCGTCCTGACTGACCAGTTGCAGGTCGATCACCGCAGCGTCGAACTGCTGTTGGGCCACCACCCTTTTCGCCTCGTTTTCGTGGGCGGCGGTGGTCACCTGGTAACCGGAGGCGTTCAGCCGGATCCGGATCAGGTCCAGCAGATTCAGGTCGTCATCGACCAGCAATATTCTTTTGTCCGCCATTGCTCGCTCCTCAGCGGGTGAGCTGCTTTTTCTGCTCTTCGATTTGCCGGTCGATCTGGCGCATCTTCTCTAAAACCTCGAAAATCCCCAGCCAGACCCGGGCCTCTTCCGCCCGGGGGCTGGCGGGAAAGTCGCTTACGATCCCGGCGAAATAATCCCGGGCCTGCTGGTAATCCCGGGCCGGATTGTCGCCGTGGGCGGAGATCAGCCCCAGGTTGTAGAGCGCCTCGTCGGCCGGTGGGGCGGTACCGGCCTGCCGCAGAATCTGCTCGTTTTTCCTCGCCGCCTCCGCAAAATTACGATCTTCAACCAGCGGTCGGGGCAGGGCCGGAGATTCCTTGAGGGCGGCGATGGTGTCGTAAAGGTCGACAAGAATTTTGGCCTCGGGAACCAGCGGTGAAGCGGGAAAGTGCAGGATCAGTTGTGCGAAGTAGTCTCTGGAGAGGTCGGCATTCCTTTCCGGGAAGGCGGGGTTGGCGTAAACCAGGCCCAGTGCGTAAAGGGCCAGATCGGCCGGAAGCTCGGTCTCGCTCTCTTGCAAGACCTCGCGGCTCTGTTGGATCACGGTATCGAACCTTTCGGCGGCCAGGTGCTCACGGTACCGGGTAAGCTCATGTCGGGCCGGGATTTCGGAGGGGGGCAGCCGCAACGGCGCACAGGCAGTCGCCATCAGCGCCAGGATCAGTCCGCCAGCGGTAAGGTAAAGTAAAACGTGCTGCCTTTTTCGATTTGACTGGTCGCCCACACCATGCCTCCGTGCGCGAGAATGATCTGTTTCACCGTGGCCAGCCCCAGGCCGCTGCCTTTGATCTTGTCGCTCCGGGCCGGAAGCACCTGCTGGAACTTGAGAAAAATCCGCTCCAGGTCGCCCTCGGGAATGCCGATGCCGGTGTCTTGCACGGCCACTTCCAGCATCTTGCCCCGGACCGCGGCCGTCAGGGTGATGGTGCCCTCTTCCGGGGTGAACTTGACGGCGTTGCCCACCAGATTGCGCACCACCTGCGTGATTCTTTCCCGGTCCACATTTACCGGCGGCACGGCGGCGATGTTGTTGACGATGCGCAGCCCCTTGGCCTCGGCCAGGGGCTGCAAGCCCTGCAGGGCGTCGGGGACCAGGGCGGAGAGATCGGTTCGAGCATAATGATCGACCACCATCCCTGCTTCCATCCTGGCCAGGTCCAGCAGGGAGTTGACCCGGCTGATCAGGCGGTCGCTCTCCTGGGAGATGATCAGCAGGATGCGCTGCTGGTGATTATTGATCTCCCCGCCCACGCGGTCAAGTAAAATGTGGGTCCCTTCCTTGATGGAAGCCAGGGGGGTGCGCAGTTCGTGGGACATGTCGGCGAAAAAGGCCGACTTCAGGTTGTCCAGTTCCTGAAGCTTGTGGCACATGCTGTTGAGGGCGATGGCCAGTTCTTTGATGTTCGGGGGCGATTCGATCCGGAGATCACCCTGAAAGTTGCCCTGGGCGATTTCCCGGGTCTTGGCCTGCATGACCCGCAGCGGTCGGGTGATGCTCCGAGTGATGACGGCGGCCACCAGCAGGCCGATGAAAAGCGCCCCGAGGGTGATCAAAACGGCGATGCCCCCGGCCCGCTCGCCGGCTTCTCGCAGGTTGGCTATTTTGGCAAACACGTTCTTCTCGCTCGCCTGCTGCATCCCCTGCAAGGTGGCAATCAGCTCGGCGGTGACCTGCTTCTTCTCTTCTTCGTATCGGTCGGCGTCATAGGTGGCAGCGCTGCGGCGCAACTGGTGCTCCTCCTCGGCCAGCCGGGTAAATTCAAGGTGCAGGGCGGCGATGGCCTGCAGGGCCTGTTGAATCTCGGGATTGGCCAAGTCACGCCGGGCGTTCCCCAGCAGCCGGGTGAACTCGTCCCCGTCCTCCAGGTATTTCCGGTGGAGCTGCTCATCGTTGAGCAGCACAAACAGGCGGTCGTTGCGCGCCTGGGAGAGCAGCGCGTCGGAGAGCCGGCCGGAGAACTCCATGACTGCCGCGTCATGCTGAACGATGGACTGCACCACCTGATTGAACCGACTGAGGTGGTAGATAAAAAAGAGGCTCACCCCGGCCAGCATGACGAAAAAGACCAGAGAGCTGATAAGCAGGCGTGCGAAGATCGACAGTTTCAATGGAAGCAGGGCCCCGGCCGGCCAGTTCTTTAAAAGGTCAGTTGCGATTCCTGTAGTTGGTGCTCACCCACTCGGCGTAGCTGCCGTCCAGAATCGCTCGCCACCAGGGCTCGTGGGCCAGATACCAGTCGACGGTGGCCTCGATTCCCGCCTCGAAGCTGTAGGCGGGGGTGTAGCCCAGTTCCTTTTCGGCCCTGGTGGGGTCGATGGCGTAGCGCCGGTCGTGGCCGGGTCGGTCCTTGACGAAGGTGATCAGTTCGGCGCAGCTTTGGCGTTGGGCCGCCGGGCAGTGGGGGAAGCGGCGGGCCAGGGCGGGGTCGGTGGAAAAATGGTGGTCCAGGGTCCGGCAGAGGAGGTGGACGATCTCCAGGTTGGTCACCTCGTTGTGGCCGCCGATATTGTAGGTTTCTCCCCGCCGGCCTTTGTTCATCACCAACTCGATCCCCCGGCAGTGGTCCTCCACCTGCAGCCAGTCGCGGATGTTGCCGCCGTCACCATAGATGGGCAGGGGTTTGCCGTCCAGGGCGTTGATCAGCACCAGGGGGATCAGCTTTTCCGGAAACTGGTAGGGTCCGTAGTTGTTGGAGCAGTTGCTGGTGGTCACCGGCAGGCCGTAGGTGTGATGATAGCTGCGCACCAGATGGTCCGAGGCGGCCTTGCTGGCCGCGTAGGGGGAGTTGGGGGCGTAGGGAGTGGTTTCGGAAAAGGGCGGGTCAGCGGGACCCAGCGAGCCGTAAACCTCGTCGGTGGAGACGTGGTGGAAAAGAAAGTCACCCCCCTCGGGCCAGCTCTTTTTGGCCGCCAGCAGCAGAGTGTGGGTGCCGACGATATTGGTTTGAACAAAGGCCTCCGGCCCGGCAATGGAGCGGTCCACGTGGGATTCGGCGGCAAAGTGGACGATGGTGTCGATCTTTTCCGCGGCCAGCAGTTGCTCCACCAGGGGCTGGTCGCAGATATCGCCATGGACCAGGCGCCAGTCGGCTCCGGCCGGCAGCCCTTCCAGATTGGCCGGGTTGCCGGCATAGGTCAGGGCGTCCAGCACCACCAGCCGGTCCCCGGGATGCTGCCTGGCCCAGTAGTGAACAAAGTTGGCCCCGATAAAACCGGCCCCGCCGGTGATCAACAGTTTACGCATGTTTTCAGCTCCCTTAGCATGGCCCGCAGGCCGTCGCGCCAGTGGCGGGGAGGCAGGCCGAAATCCTGCCAGCTGGCGGTTTTGTCCAGCACGCTGCAGGGAGGGCGGCGGGCCGGGGTGGGGTAGGCGGCGCTGTTGATGGGTTTGACCGCCCCGCTGGTGGGGGCGAGCAGGCCCAGTTGCTCTCCCTCCTCCCTGATCGCCACCGCGAAATCGTACCAGCTTGCCACCCCGGCGTCACTCCAGTGGTAGATGCCCTGCAGCTCCGGTCGCTCGGCCGCCGCCCACAGGGCCCGGGCCAGGGTGCGGGCCCAGGTGGGGGTGCCGATCTGATCGCAGACCACCCCCAGTTCCGACCGTTGGGCCAGCAGGCGAAGCATGGTTTTGACGAAGTTGTGGCCCTGGGCCCCATAGAGCCAGCCGGTGCGGATAATCAGGGCCTGGCCGTTGCTGGCCCCCCGAACCTCCATTTCACCCGCCAGTTTGCTCTGGCCGTAAATATTGAGGGGGCCGGTGGGGGCGTTGGGGCGATAGGGGGTGGCCTGGTCGCCGGCAAAGACAAAATCGGTGGAGATATGCAGCAGCCTGGCCTTGGCGGCGGCCGCGGCCCGGGCCAGGTTGCCGGCTCCGGTGGCGTTGACCGCGTAGGCCAGCTTCGCTTCCGCTTCGGCCTGGTCCACCGCGGTATAGGCGGCGGCGTTGATGATCAGCTCGGGTTCAATGGCGGCCAGCGCCTGGTTGACCGCGACCTGGTCGCTGATATCCAGTTGCTGCCGGGTCAGGCAGTGCAGTTCAAACCGGGGCGGGGCGGTTTTTCGCAGTTCGCTCCCCGCCTGGCCGCCGGCGCCGGTGATCAGCACCTTCATGGGTAGCACTCCGCCTCCCGCCAGCCGACTCCGGCCTGGTCCTTGGCCGAGAGCAGGGGAGGAAGATCCGGCGGTAGCGGCCAGGCGATGGCCAGCTCCGGGTCGTCCCAGCGCAGCACCCGCTCATCTTCAGGGGCGTAGAACTGGGTGCATTTATAGAGAAAATCCGCCTCGGGGCTCAGCACGTAAAAGCCGTGGGCGAAACCCGGTGGCACCCAGAGCATCTTTTTGTTGGTTGCCGAGAGAATCACCCCCACCCAGCGGCCGAAGGTTGGGGAGTGGCGGCGCAGATCCACGGCCACATCGAAGACCTCGCCGGCGATCACCCGGGCCAGCTTGCCCTGGGGCTGCTTGATTTGGTAATGCAGGCCCCGCAGGGTGCCCCGGCCGGAGCGGCTGTGGTTGTCCTGGACAAAGGCGAGATCCAGCCCGGCGGCGGCGAATTTTGCCGCGTGCCAGGTCTCCATGAAAAAGCCGCGTTCGTCCCCGAATACCTGGGGTTCGATGAGGATTACCTCCGGGATGGCGGTGGGGGTGAATTTCATGGCCGGCCGATGATCCGCAGCAGGTACTGGCCGTAGCCGCTTTTTTCCAGGGGCCGAGCCAGGGCCGCCAGTTGCTCGCTGTCGATATAGCCCATCCGGTAGGCGATCTCTTCCGGGCAGGCGATCTTCAGCCCCTGGCGATCCTCCACCACCTTGATGAAGAGGGCTGCTTCCACTAAAGAGTGGTGGGTGCCGGTGTCCAGCCAGGCGGTACCCCGGCTCAGGGGTTCCACGGTGAGCCGGTCTTGTTCCAGGTAGGCCCGGTTGACATCGGTGATCTCCAGCTCGCCCCGGGCCGAGGGTTTGATCTGCCGGGCGATCTCCAGCACCTGGTTATCGTAAAAATAGAGGCCGGTGACCGCGTAGTTGGATTTGGGCCGGCTGGGTTTTTCTTCGATGCTGGTGGCCTTGCCCTGCTCATCGAAGGCGATCACCCCGTAGCGCTCCGGGTCTTTGACGGTGTAGCCGAAAATGGTGGCCCCGGCGTCGCGGGCGGCGATGCTCTGGAGTCGGCGGGAGAGGCCTTCCCCGTAGAAGATATTGTCCCCCAACACCAGGGTGACCGGGTCGGAACCGACAAAATCGGCCCCGATGATAAAGGCCTGGGCCAGGCCGTCGGGGCTGGGCTGGATAGCGTAGGTCAGCTCCAGTCCCCAGGCGCTGCCGTCCCCCAGCAGGTGGCGGAAGGCGGCCTGATCGCCGGGGGTGGTGATGATCAGGATCTCCCGGATCCCCGCCAGCATCAGGGTGGAGAGGGGGTAGTAGATCATCGGTTTGTCGTAAACCGGCATCAGTTGCTTGCTCACCGAATGGGTCAGCGGGTAGAGCCGGGTGCCGGAACCGCCGGCCAGGATAATCCCTTTGCGCATGGTTAGACGGCTCCCTTGGAGAAGAGGACGGCGGGAATGGTTTTGAGCAGGATCTTGATATCCAGCCAGAAGCACCAGTTTTCGATATATTCCAGATCGAGGGCCAGCCACTGTTCAAAGGTCAGGTCGCTGCGGCCCGAGATCTGCCAGAGGCAGGTAATCCCCGGCTTGACGCTGAACCGTTTGCGCTGAATCCCCCGGTCGAAGAGGTCCACGTCCCGGATCGACATGGGGCGGGGGCCCACCAGGCTCATCTCGCCGCGCAGGACGTTGAACAGTTGGGGCAGCTCATCCAGGCTGGTCTTGCGGATAAACCGGCCCACCCGGGTAATCCGGGGGTCGTTGCTGATCTTGAAGATCGGCCCATCGGCCTCGTTGAGGTGCTCGATCTCCTTAAGCCTCTCTTCGGCGTCCAGGTACATGGAGCGGAATTTGAACATGGGGAAAAGATGCTTGCGCAACCCCACCCGCTGCTGGACGAAGATGGCCGCCCCCGGGGAGTCGAGCCTGACCGCCAGGGCCACCAGGGCCATCAGCGGCAGCACCAGCGGCATGGCCAGCAGGGTCACCACCAGGTCGAAGAGCCGCTTGATGAAGAGCTTGCCTTCGTCTTGGGCCACCGGTTCCATGGTCAGCAGGGGGGTGGAGCCGATCTGGGTCAGGCTGACCCGGGCCACCTGGACGTTGAAGATGTCGGCCATGAAGCGCAGCTTGATCCCCTCCTCCTCGCAGGCATGGGCGATGTGGTCGGCGTCCTCCAGCAGGGAGCGGGGAATGGCGATGATCACCTCGTCCACCACGTTGCGCTTGAGGCATTCGCTGATTTCGGCCACCGTGCCGATGATCGGCGCCCCGTCGATCTCGCCCCCCACCCGGGTGGAATCGGGGTCCAGATGGCCGATAATTTTGATCCCCCATTCCGCCTGGTTGCGGAGGTTGCCGGCCATCTCCCGGGCCCGGTCGCCGGTGCCGATGATCAGCACCCGCAGGGAGCCGCTGCCGTCGCTGACCGATTTTTTGAAGTATTCCCGGGCCGCCAGCCGGACCCCCAGCAGGGCCAGGAAGGCCAGGATGGCGAAAAAGAGGATCACTATCCGGCTGATATATTGAATTTCCAGGAAGAAGAGCAGGGAGAGCAAAACCCCGATGGTCAGGGCCATGCTGCGGAAAAGGGCCCAGGCGTAACCAAGGAAGTTGGTGTAACGGGGATTTTTATAGGCCCCGAAGTAGGTGAGGAAGGCGATGAGCAGGGTGAGCAGCAGGGGCAGCAGAAAGAGGTGGGAATAGATGTTGAGCTCGCCGGCCTCGGGCAGCAGCAGGTTGCGGCCCCAGAAGGCCGCCAGGAAAGCCGCCACCGCGCAGACGACATCGAGCAGGAAAACGGTGCGGTCGAGCTCCTTGCTGCGGGGATCGTACATGATTCACCGGAGATTTCAGGTAAGGCCGGGCCGGCCGGACAAAAATAACACAAGAGCGTATCATTTTATTGAGCCTTTGGCTACAACCTTTTGCGGCGGTTGGGGCTGCTCAGCTTCCCGCCACCTGAAACCAGCGGGTCTCCTCCAGTAGTTTGCTGACAAACGAATCCGAGTGATCGGCGGCGGCCTCCCCCTTGACCCGCAGGGAGAGGTGGCTGGACCAGTCGGTGATCAGTTCCAGCCCCAGGGTGTCACCGGTCTCGTCCCCCAGGATTAGGAGATTGCCTTGCACCAGCCAGGTGCCGCTGATGGTCGCACTGCGGCCGTCCCTGTCCTGGTAGGTCAGGCTGATGCTGCCCGGATTACCGCCGGTGGCGGAGGAAAAACGCAGCAGGCTCTGGTTGCCCACATGGAAGATCCGATTGGAGAGAAACTCCTGCTGCAGGGAGGGTTCCCCCAGCAGTTGTTTGCTTCGATCCTGGGCCAGGCCGGCGTGCTGGTCGCTGGCCGGCGGCAGAAGGTTGTCGTCGATGGCAGCCCGCACTGCCGGGTCGCCCTGGTTGTTGCGAAGATAGTAGTGGAGGCCCAGTTCGGGCATCGCCGCCGCGACCAGGTCCTTGAATTCGTCGGAGCTGATGGCGACCGCTTCGCCGCTGATGGCCCGGCGGATCAACTCCTGCTTCCACCAGTTGAGCAGGGCCGGAATGGTCTCGGCCACTTCCCGCATGGTCACCGGCGGCAGACTGTAACCCCCCGGCAGCAGCGCCGCAATCTCGTTTTGGGAGGTTGGGTTCGTCGCATACCGCAGACCTTCCCGCAGACCCTCCAGCAGTTCGTCGTTATTGGGCTCCAGGTTTTGGTAATCCAGGTCAGCGAATTCCCAGCCCATCTGGAACAGATCCAGCAGCGCCCCCACGTACAGATTGGCCCGCAGGTCGACCAGTTCCGCTTCGCTTACCGAGCCGTTCAACGCCGCCAGCCCGGCCATGGGATCGACGGCGAAATCATAATCCCGATAACCATTGAGCGAGTTGAGCAGGGATGAAATCTCTCCCCCTGTAAAAGCTTGCGCCAGTAAGGTGGTCAACGGTGTCACCACCACGGTCCCGGAATCTTCCGCGGTAATCAGGCGCCTCATCTGACCGGTGAAAGGCAGACCCTGGTGGGTGCCACGCTCCAGCATAATGATGGTATGGCCGGCGGGAACCGGCCTATCGAAGGTGAAACGGCCTTGCTCGTCGGAGGGCGATGAAATTTGCTCTCCTTGGTCCCAGCGGCCATTACCGTTCACGTCTTCAAAGAAAGTGGCGCCGACAATGTAGGGGTCCACCGCCACCCCACCGGTGATGCCCCAAGTACGCGCCTCCGTACCGCCGGCACCGGCAATGCTGTCACTGCCACCGCCGCTGCAGGCGACTAAGCTCAAAAACAGAGGAAAGAGAAGGACAAGAGGCGAGATGAAACCTGCAAGTTTTGCACCCATACGACAGCTCCACCATTAGTAGTGATGCCGTACGGTTGTTTCACCTCCCATGTTGAGAGCGGACCGCGCGGCGGTAGCCCCGCTGCCATACCCCGGAAAAGGGGGGTCAAGGCCGGTTGCTTTGCGCCCCAAGCTTTCGCTGTGGTTTGCCTTTTTCGCGCTATTTTTTACTTTAAAATCGCTGTTCTAGCTCCAGGCAAGCTGGATCAGCCCGAAGACACTAAAACTTAAGAACAGGAAATAGCAAAAATAAAATTTAAAAACAATTGTTTTTTTAGGTCGCCCCGCCACCAGGTTCCGTTTCCGGGAATCCGAACCGATTGGGTTCGGGTTCCCGGACCAATTGGAAACGGCCGGGAACCGGGTTGGTGTTAAATTGCCAATAACAGTTGATTTTCAAGTTTGGACCAACTTGGCATGCTTGTTGCTTGGGTTAAGGAACTAAGCCTGTGTTAAGCTTTTTTAAATGAGCTGCCAGTAAAGGTTCGGGCCAGTAACGGTTCGGTTGGATATTTAGATTTAAGGAAGGAGGTTAATTTATGAAATATTTAAGGATGTTGTTTGTGGCTTTGGGCGGTTTGCTGATTTCCTCTCCAGCGTATGCCTTGCTGATCACCCCAGATACGTATAACGGCACCGATTGGAGCTATGACACGGATGCATGGTCGGGTCCCGAGACCTCGCAATCTGCTATAGATTCGCTTATTGCATCAATTATTACTCCCTCCGTAGAGCTGTATAAGGCGGACTTCAATCCTGCAATGCCACCCACTGAGTCAGGTGCTTTGGCTGGTAGCTATAGCACCACTTTTTCCCCTGACACCGAGGACCCGACGAGTGCGACGATTAATTATCTGGGAGGTGACTACGTCGGCCCTAACGCCTATGCCTTGGTCAAGGACGGCAACAACAACCCGGGATGGTATCTGTTTGACTTGACAGCCGCGGGATGGGACGGCATGGAAGTTCTCCAATTTGATGGTTTCTGGGCAGGGGGTCCTGGCTCCATTTCGCACATAGCCCTGTACGGCGAGAGCACTCCCGTTCCCGAGCCCGCCACCATGCTGCTGTTCGGGGCCGGCCTGGCTGGGCTGGCCGGGTTGGGACGGCGGAGACTGCTGCAGGCCTGATCAGACGCCGGAACCGGCAAGCTGGAGGGCGGCGGCAAACAGGGCAGGGCCAGGCATCATGGCTCTGCCCTTTCTTTTTATTGCTGACACCGGTGGGGTTCGATGGTAATGGTTTAGCCAGGGTCCAGGTCGCTCCGGGGCCTTTGCCGGTCAAATCCCCTTGCCCAAGAAAAACGAGGATCACCATGCTCACCCCCCACTCCCGCCGCTCTTTCCCCATCCTCCTTATCCTTGCCCTGCTGCTGGCGGCCCTCTCGGCCGGTTGCGGCGATCCCGAGCAGAAAAAACAGGCCCACTACGAGAAAGGGCTGGAGTACGCGGCCAAAGGGGAGCATCGGGCCGCCATCCTCGAGTTCCGCAACGCGGTCCGGATCGACGGTAAATATGCCGATGCCTACTATCAACTGGGCCTGGCCCAGCTGGCCACCGGCGACCCCCAGAACGCCTACCGCGATTTCGAGCGGGCCAGTTCGGTGGATCCCGCCAACCTCGATGCCCTGCTCCAGGCCGCCCGCATTCTTCTGGGCAGTAATCAGCCCCGGGAGAGTCGCCAGCGGGTGGAAAAGATCCTGGCCGCCGATCCCGATCATCTGGAAGCCCTGATCCTCCAGGCCACCATCCACCTGCTGGAGGGTGAGGCCGATCAGGCGGCGGTGGTGGTGGCCCGGGCCATCGAGCTCCACCCCGATCTGGACCGCCTCCACCTGCTCCAGGCTCAAATCCATACCACCCGCCGCCAGCCGGCGGCGGCCGAGGCGGCCTTCAAACGGGCCCTGGCCCTGCCGCCGGCCAATATCGGCAAGCATCAGGCCCTGGCCGGCTTCTATCTCAGCCAACAGGAGGAGGAGAAGGCCGAAGCGCAACTGCGGCAAAGCATCGCCGCCTTCCCCGATTCACCCCAGCCCCATCTCGACCTGGCCGCCCTTTACGCCGGACGGGACCAGATGGAGCAGGCCGAGGCCAGCATCAAACAGGCCATCGCCCTGGCCCCGAAGGACCCGGGCCTGCTCCTCAATCTGGGCAATTTTTACCGTGGCCGGGGTCTGTTCGACCAGGCCGAATCGGCCTATCGGGACGCCCTGGCCCTGGCCACCGGCGAGGCCGCCCTGGATATCAAGGCCACCCTGGCCGACCTCCATTTTGAACGGAACCGGCGGGAAGAGGCGGAGCAACTGGCCGGCGAGGTTCTGGCCGCCAACGGTCGCCACGGCCTGGCCCTCCAGGTCCGGGCCAAACTCCTGGTCGCCGAGGGGAAAAACCAGGAAGCACTTACCATCCTCAACGGGCTGGTGCGGGATTATCCCCGCTGGGGCGAGCCCTTCTCCACCAAGGCGCTGGCCCATTTCAACCGGGGTGAGATGGAGCTTTCCCATACCGCCGTGGAAGAGGCGGTCAGGCTCGCCCCCCGGGACGCCCAGGCCCGGACCCTGCTGGCCCAACACCTTTTCCAGAAAAGGGAGATCGCCGGGGCCAAAAATGAGGCCATCATCGCCCTGCGCCTGCGGCCCAACAACTTCCGGGCCGCCATCATCCTGGGCCGCTCCTTCCTCCATAACCGCGAGTACCAGGAGGCCCTGGAGCTGTTTACCCGCATGAACGAGCTGCTGCCGGACAACCTGGAGGTGCTCCACCACCTGGGCCTTACCCATCTGGCCCGCCGGGAAAATGAATCGGCGGCCGCCATCTTTAGCCGGATTCTCAAGCAACGGCCCGATTTTACCCCGGCCCTGGGCTCGCTGGTGGCCATCCGCTTGCAGAGCCGGGATCTGGCCGGGGCCATCGCCCTGGCCGAGGCCCAACTGGCCGAGGCCCCCGATCATCTCGATTATCTGCTGCTGTTGGGCGAGCTTCATATCGCCAACCAGGATTTTGAGCGGGCGGTTGGCGTCCTGCGGCGGGGCCAGGAGTTGGCGCCCGAGGAGCTGCGCACCTACCTGCTGATTGCCCAGATTCAGAGCAAAACCGGGCGTACCACCGAAGCCATTGCCGAATACCGGGCCCTGCTGGCCCAACAGCCCGGCCAGATCCCCGCCCGGATGCAACTGGGGATCCTCCTGGATCAGCAGGGTGACCAGGCCGGGGCCAAGGAGGCATACCGGGAGATCCTCAGCCGTTCACCCCGTTTCGCCCCCGCCGCCAACAACCTGGCCTGGAAGCTTGCCGGCGAGCAGAAACCCGATCTCGGCGAGGCCCTGCGCCTGGCCCTGCTGGCCAAGGAGCAGGCCCCGGAAGACCCCCATATCGCCGATACCCTGGGTTGGGTCCATTATCTGCGCGGCTCCCATGACCTGGCGGTGCGCCAGTTCGGTCAGGCTGTCGCCGGCCTGCCCGAGAACCCCACCATTCGCTACCACCTGGCCCTGGCCCTCCGGGCCGTGGGTAAAATCACCGAGGCCAAGGGGGAGTTGCGGCGGGCCTTGGAGCTGCCGGCGGAGTTCGCGGAACGGGAGGCGGCCCGGGAAATGCTGGCCGGTTGGGAAAAAGAGTAGCGGTGGCTTATGCGGCGCACCTTTGCCATCGGCGATATCCACGGCTGCCGCCCGCTGCTGGTGGAGCTGCTTAAGCGGATCAGCCCGGATCCCGATCAGGACACCCTGGTCATCCTCGGCGATTTCATCAATCGTGGCCCCGATTCCCGGGGGACCGTGGAGTTGCTGCTGGAACTAAAGCGGCAGTTCCGCCATCTTATCCTCCTGCGGGGCAACCATGAGCAGATGCTGCTCGACTATCTCGACGGCCGCGACCAGGGCCTTTTTTTGGCCGTGGGCGGCCGCGAGACCATAGCCAGCTACGGGGCCGATCCCTCCGCCGCCGCCGCTGCCCCCGTCTGGCTGCCCCCCGAACACCTGGCCCTGCTGGCCGATCTGCCCACCTGTTACGAAAACGAGCATGGGATCTTTGTGCATGCCGGACTCCAGCCCGGGGTCCATCTCACCGGCCAGTCGCCGGAATGGCTGCTCTGGGCCCGGGATGATTTCATCGAATCGGACCATGATTTCGGCAAGCGGGTGATCTTCGCTCATACCCCCTTCGCCGATCCCCTGGTGATGGCCAACAAGATCGGGATCGACACCGGGGCTGTCTATGGCGGCCGCCTCACCTGCCTGCTGCTGCCCGAACTCAAATTCGTCGTGGTCCCTGCCACCGTCGAGACCTCTTTTCCTTGACAATCGAAGGTGTCGCACCATAATGGGGGGTAACTAATTGATCCCATTTGTGAACTGCAAAACAGGAGGTGCGACATGAAGAAAGTTGGATATTCATTAAAAAAATCAGGTGGTTTTCGCTGCGGCTGGGCCCTGTTGGCCGCCCTGGCTCTGCTGGCTGTCCTGGCCCTGGCCGCTTGTTCCAGCTCCAGCTCCACCCCGGCGGCCCCTGCCGATGTTCCGATCACTCCCTCTCCGACGCCCGGGGCCGGCACCAGCGGTGACCCCTACCCGGGGGAGACTGATCCCGCGGCCATTAACGATGATAATGCCCAGCATCTGTTAATGTCGCTTTTTGAGCTTTCGCCCATAGTGACCAACGTCAGCCATATGCTGATGCCGGATAGCGCCGCCGAGGCCAAAACCGTCGAGGCCGGAATCGAAATGGGTGACGAGAGCGGTCAGGTGGAGGTCAGTGACGTTTCCTTTGATGACGCCACCGCAGTTTTCGAGGCCACCGCGACTTTCACCGATTTCCAGGCGGCGGTTGACGAGCCGGTGTTTGTTTCGGGCAGCCTGGAGGTGCGGGCCGGCTACCGCACCTCCGGCGCCGGCGACTGGCTGGTTTCGACCTTTAACGACCTGGTGGCGCAAGATAGCAGCGGCACGCCCTCCTTCACCCTGAACGGGGAGGTGCTCACGGCCACGGTGGCCGGTGGTTTTGTGGTGACCATGAATGTGGATGTGGAGGATAACAATTCCGGTAAGGTTTACCGGCTGGAAGGGGCGGAAGCCACCGTGGTTGATAACGCCACCGCCGGCACCTCCACCATTACCGTGGCCGAGGGCAGCAAATATTACGATTATGATGCCGGCTATATCTATCTGAGTACTCCCCAGCCCCTGGTTATTTCCTGGGCCCTTGATCATCCCATCGGCGGCCAGATCAAGGCGGAGGAGGAAGGGGGGGGCTATGTGCTGCTCACCGCCACCGATGATACCGCCACCCCGCCCTATCATTTCACGGTGATCGGCTACGGAGTTACCGGGTTTACCGATATTCATGAAGGTAGCTGGTAGCGCCGCACCCCAGGCGAAACCACCGCTTACTGAAAACCCCCTCGCCGCCACCCGGTCGCGAGGGGGTTTTGCGTGGGCCCGGTTGGTCAGTGGCCGTTTTGGCCGAAGGTTTGCCAGGCGGCGGTATAGAGCTCGTCGAGCCGCTTTTCCAGCTCCCGGCGGTACTCCTCCAGAACTTCCCCCTTGACCCCCGGCGGGACCGGCAGGGGCGGGCCGTAATGGTAGCTGATTCGGGCCCCCGGTTTGGGGATTACGGTTCGGTCCCAACTGCGCAGAACCCAGCAGCGGTCGGCGGCCCAGGCCGAGGGCAAAATGGGGGCCCCGGTGCGGGAGGCCAGCAGCACCGCTCCCGCCTGGGCGATCCGGGCCGGGCCTTGGGAGCCGTCGGCGATGATCCCGGCGTTGGCCCCCTGTTTGACCCGGCCGATCATCTCCTTGAGGGCCGCCACCCCGCCCCGGCTGCGGGAACCCCGCACCAGTTGGGCGTTCATCATCTTCAGGGCCCCGCTGAGCAGTTCGGCGTCATCGCTGGCCGAAACCATCAGAATCCAGCGGGCCTCGGGGGCGATCTCCAGCTGCTGGTGCCGCACCTGGTAAAGGTGGAAAAAGACCGCGTAGTGCCAGCAGGCCGAGATAAAGGGGGGCGCGGCCAGGCACTGTTCCAGGTACTCCCGACCCACGGTCCGGACCCGGCAGGAGCCGAAGAGGGCCCGGCTCAAGCCGTGGTAAAGGGGCGGGGCCAGCCGGCGGAGCAGGGCCTGTAACCAGGGGTTTTTTATGGCCATGGCGGGGGCTCCGGTCGCAGGTCGCTCACCATTTCAACTCCTCCTCACGCAATAGTTTCAGACGGTCCCGCAGCTCGGCCGCGTCCTCAAAGGCCAGTTCCCGGGCCGCTTCCCGCATCGCCTGCTCCAGCTCCTTGATCTCCCGGCGCAAGTCGGCCAGGGATTTGAAGGCCGGCCGCCCTTCGCCGGCGGCTGTTTCCGGCAGTTCCAGCGGGGGGTAATCCTGCTCGTAGACGGTGGCCATGAGATCCTTGATCCGGGAGCGGATGGTGGTGGGAGTGATCCCGTGGACCCGGTTGTATTCGGCCTGGATCTTGCGACGCCGCAGGGTTTCGGCCATGGTCCGGGCCATGGAATCGGTGATCCTGTCGCCGTAGAGGATCACTCGCCCGTCGACGTTGCGGGCCGCCCGGCCGCAGGTCTGGATCAGGGAGCGTTCACTGCGCAGGAAGCCCTCCTTGTCGGCATCCAGCACCGCCACCAGGGAGACCTCGGGGATATCCAGCCCCTCCCGCAGCAGGTTGATCCCCACCAGGACGTCGTACTCCCGGCGGCGCAGGTCGCGAATCAGTTCCATCCGCTGCAGGGTCTTGATGTCGGCGTGGAGATAACGGACCCGGACATCGAGCTTCTCGTAGTAGTTGCAGAGATCCTCGGCCATCCGCTTGGTCAGGGTGGTGACCAGCACCGCCTCGTCGGCCGCCGCCCGTTTACGGATCTCCCCCAGCAGGTCATCCACCTGGCTGACGGCCGGGCGTACCTCGATGGCCGGGTCCATCAGGCCGGTGGGGCGGATGATCTGCTCCACCACCCGGCCTTGGGCCATCTCCAGCTCAAAGTCGCCGGGGGTGGCGGAGACGTAGATCGCCTGGTGGACTCGGGCGGCAAACTCTTCGAACATCAGGGGCCGGTTGTCCAAGGCCGAGGGCAGGCGGAAGCCGTAACCCACCAGGGTCTCCTTGCGCGAGCGGTCCCCCCGGTACATCCCCCGGACCTGGGGAATCCCGACATGGGACTCATCGACGAAGAGCAGATAATCGTCGGGAAAATAGTCCAGCAGGGTGGGGGGCGGGGCCCCGGGCGACCGGCCGGTGAAGTGGCGGCTGTAGTTTTCGATGCCGTTGCAGTAGCCCAGCTCCTGGATCATCTCCAGATCGAACATGGTGCGCTGTTCCAGGCGCTGGGCCTCCACCAGGCGGTTTTGGGCGGTCAGCTCGGCCAGCCGCTCCTTGAGCTCGGCCCGGATGGTCCGGCCCGCCTGGATCTGGCGCTCCCTGGAGGTCACGAAATGACTGCCGGGGAAGATGGTGATCTCGGTCAACTCCTCGTGGATCACCCCCCGCAGCGGGTCCACCACCTTAATCGCTTCGATGGTATCGCCGAAGAGTTCCACCCGCAAGGCCCGCTCCTCCTCGTGGACCGGAAATATCTCCACCACATCGCCCCGCACCCGGAAGGTGCCGCGATGGAAGGAGTAGTCGTTGCGCTCGTAGAGCATATGGACCAGCCGGCGCTGGATCTCGGCCGGGGGATAATCCTCGCCCACCTTGAGGGCCAGATGCATGTTGAGATACTCCTCCGGCGAGCCCAGGCCGTAGATGCAGGAGACCGAGGCGACGATGATCACGTCCCGGCGGGTGAGCAGGGCCCGGGTGGCCCCATGACGCATCTTGTCGATGGTGTCGTTGATCGCCGAATCCTTTTCGATATAGGTATCGGACTGGGGGATATAGGCCTCGGGCTGGTAATAGTCGTAGTAGCTGACGAAATACTCCACCGCGTTATGGGGAAACAGCTCCTTGAATTCGGAATAGAGCTGGGCGGCCAGGGTTTTGTTGGGGGCCAGGATCAGGGCCGGGCGGTTGGTTTCGGCGATCACCTTGGCCATGGTGAAGGTCTTGCCCGAGCCGGTGACCCCCAGCAGCACCTGATGGGCGGCCCCCTCCGCAACCCCCCGGCCCAGCAGCTCGATGGCCCGGGGCTGGTCACCGGCGGGCTCAAATTCGGAAACAAATTCAAACATGGCTTTTTAACTTTGTAATTTCAGGAAGGTGGGGGCCGGCAAGGTATAAGGCATGGCAGTGGGCAAATTACCGCATAAGGTGGGGCGGGGCAACCGCAATATCGTTTTGGCCGGTTGGGGCCTGGCGGGTGGGGGTTGATCTTGGCGGCGGTCCATGCTAAATATGGCCCCGTTTGCCCGCCGGGCGGGAGTCCGGCCCATGCCAAAGCAACGGAGCGATGGAATTGATGAATAACGGTCTGGAACATGAAAGTCAGCTGCCGGCGGCGGAGCAGGCGCTGGCGTGGGGAGATCCGGAGCAGGCGGCTCAAGTCGGCCTGGGCTGGTACAACCTGGGCACCGTTCGCCTGCAGTGCCGGGAGAACGCCGCCGCGGTGGAGGCCTTCCACCAGGCCCTGGTTATCGCCCCCCGCGATGTCGATACCCTCTACAATCTGGCCCTGGCCCTGACCGCCCTGGAGAAGCCGGCCGCCGCCGCCCACTACTACCATCGGGCCCTGGCCGAGGCGCCCCGGGATCCGGATATCCTTTACAATCTGGGCCTGCTTTACCGTAAGATGGGGCGCTACGGCGAGGCCCTGCGCTACCTGGCTCGGGTGGTCGAGCTGGAACCGGGCCATGCCCCGGCCTATGGCCATCTGGGTACCATTCTGACCAAGCTGGACGACCGGCCCCGGGCCATCGCCTGTTTTGAAAAGCTGGTGGAGCTTGGCCATAAGCCGGAGTCGGCCCGCCACATGCTGGCCGCCCTCAGGGGGGAGACCACCGCCGCCCCTCCCGGCGAGTATGTTGCCGCCCTCTTTGACCAGTACGCCGATCGTTTCGAGGGCGAACTGATGGAGCAGTTGGGCTATCGGGTGCCCTTCCTGCTGGCCGAGATGCTGCGGGAGGTGCGGGGGGAAAAGGTTTTTCGGCGCCTGCTGGATCTGGGTTGCGGCACCGGCCTGGTGGGGGAGACCTTCCTCTCCCTGGCCACCGACCTGGTCGGAGTCGATCTCTCCGGTCGGATGCTGGACCAGGCCCGGGCGAAAAAGATCTATTCCAGTCTCCACCAGGAGGATCTGCTCGATTTCTGTCGCGACTCCCTGGCCGATTTCGATCTGGTGGTGGCCGCCGATGTTCTGATCTACCTGGGTGATCTCCAGCCATTTTTTCAGGTGGTGGGTCGAGTGCTGGCGCCAGGCGGCGAGCTGCTCCTTTCGGTGGAAGAGGGCCGGGAGGGGGCGGATTTTCTCCTGCGCGAATCGGGCCGTTACGCCCATGCCCCGGATTATCTGGAGGGTTTGGCGGCGGCGGCCGGCCTGGGGTTGGTGACCCGTCGCCGCACCGGGCTGCGCCGGGAGCGGGAGGAATGGATTTACGGCTGGCTCTACTTTTTTCAGCAGCCCGAGCAGGGGCGGCCCGATTGACTGGCGGCCGGCCTTACGTGGTGCGGAAGTGATCGTAGCCGCCAAAGCCGATCTCGCGGCGGTGGCCCTCCTGGTTGAGAAAAACCCCGGGCTCTGAGATCAGCCGGCCGATCCGGCGAGGCCGGGCGGCGGCAATGGCTTGGGCCAGGGTCAGGACGGCCGGGTCGTTTTCGGGGGAGCTGGTGAAGAGCAGTTGGTAGTCCTCGCCGCCGCTGGTGGCCCAGGTCAGGGGATCGACCCGGCAGAGATCGGCGGCCCGGGGGAGCAGCTCTCCCATGGGTAGCAGGTCCGCCTCCACCTCCGCCCCCAGGCCGCCGGCGGCGCAGAGATGGGCCAGGTCGGTGGCCAGGCCGTCGGAAAGGTCCATCATGGCATGGGCCAGCCGGCGGCTGGCCAGGGCCCGCCCCAGTTCAACCTGGGCCCGGGGGTCGAGATGGGCCCGCGCCAGGGGTTGCCAGGCCGGATCATCCCCCAGGCCCCGGCGGCAGAGTTCCAGGCCGGCGGCGGCCAGCCCCAGTTCCCCCCCCACCCAGATCGAATCGCCGACCCGGCCGCCGGAGCGCAGGCAAACCTCGGGGGGCGCCGCCTCCCCCAGCACCGTGACCGAGAGCATCACCCCGGCGGGATTGCGCACCGTGTCGCCGCCGATCAGGGTCGCGCCATGTTCCGCCACCGCCTCGGTGAAACCGTCCAGCAGCCGGCTTCGCCACTCCTCCGACTCCCGGCCGCTCAGTCCCAGGGAAAGCAACACGAATCGGGGCAGGCCGCCCATGGCGGCGATATCGCTGACGTTGACCGCCACCGCCTTGCGGCCCAGCAGATGGGGAGGGTGCCAGGAGAGGTCGAAGTGGACCCCCTCCACCAGGGTGTCGGTGGTGAGCAGGGTCAGGGCGGCGGGGTCGGGGCGCAGCACCGCGCAGTCATCGCCGATCCCCTGCAGCAGTTGAGAACCCCGGGGGGATGCCGTGGCGGGGGGCGCCGCTTTCGCCGCCGCCGCCCGCCGGGCGATGGCGGCGATCAGGTCCCGTTCGCTGACCATGGTTTTGCTTCCGCCTCCCTTACTTAATCACTTTCAGATGGGATTTGCGGGTAAGGCTCCGTACCGGAGTTTTCCGGGGCTTAGGGGCTGGGGGAGGCGCCGGCGGCTCCTCCTGTTCCCGCCAGGAGATCGCTTTGATAAACCGCTTTTCGCCGCCCATGGTGAACACCTCCTGGCCGCTGAACTGGGGCGCCCGCAGGGTCCAGATCACCTGGCGGGGGGGGATGGTGAGCAACTGGAAGCTGACATGCCACCATTCGTCGCGGCGGCTGTCGTCACGGTTTATTTCGGTGACCACCGCGTAGAAGAGCTGGTCGGCGATGATCAGCACGATATCACCCTCCCGGGTTTCATCCTTGAAGGGCATGATCTTTTGCAGATCATCGATGATCTTCTCGACATTGAATTCCTGGGTCATAAATCCCTCACGGCTCGGGTGGACGAATATGGGCGGCGAACCGAGGCAAGTTAACACAGTGGTCCGGAAGTTGGCAATCAACTTGCGTGGAAGTGGTTCAGCGGCTACGATGTCGCGTTGTGTTCGGGGAAAAAAAGGCCGGCGGTGGAACTTTCCGGGTTCGCCGCCTGTCCAATCAACCACAGGGAAAGCTCGGATCGCCTGGATTCCATATGTCGCAGTCAGAGGAGAATGATACCGGGGATCTGGTCCGAGCCCTGCGCCGGGGTGACGGCACTGCTTTCACCAAACTGGTCCAGCGCCATCAGGCCCGGATCTACAACCTGGCGTACAACTACGTCAAGGATGAGGAGGAGGCCAAAGACCTCACCCAGGATATTTTTATCACCGTCCATCGCACCCTGGGCAGCCTGCGGGACGAAGACAAGTTCAGCGCCTGGCTCTATCAACTGGCCCTCAACCACTGCCGGAACCGCTACAAGCGTTTGCAGCGTCGGGGCTTTTTCCGCAGCCGCTCGTTGGACGATCCCGATTCGCCCCTCCACCTGACCAGCGGCGAGACCCCCGAGGGTTTGCTGGGTCAACAGGATCAGGACCAGTTGGTGCGCAAGGCGATCGCCTCCCTTTCCGAAGCGGAGAAGGAGGTGATTCTGCTGCGGGATATCGAGGGAATGAGTTACGACGAGATCGGCACCATCCTGGAGATTCCCCTGGGCACGGTAAAATCAAAGCTGAATCGGGCCCGCTTGGCCCTGAAAGAGCGGCTGGAAAAGGTTCTGGAGTAGTTTAATAAGTAAGTTTGAGGAGAAGTATGGATTGTTCCCGGATATCTTCAATGTTCAGCGCTGGCCTCGACCATGAGCTGGATCAGGCGAGCCGGTCGGCCTTTGATGACCATCTTGGGAGTTGTCCCGCCTGCCGGCGGGAGTGGCGGCTTTTTCAGGCCACGGTGGCTCGGGTCCGGGGGCTGGAGCCCCTGACCCCGCCGCTGGGGATTTTAAGCGGGATCCAGGCGCGGCTGGAGCAACCGGCCCCCGCCGATCTCCTGGGCCGCCTGGCCGCCTACTGGCGCCGGCTGGATTTTTCCGTTTCCCTGCCCACCGCCGTGGCCACCGTGGCCCTGGCGATGATCATGGCCTTCCTGGCCCAAAACGAGGTGTTTTTTCAGTATCAGGCCGCCCCCGAGCAGGTGGCGGCGGTGAGCGGCACCGCCTCCCCCGGGCTGGAACGTTCCCGTCTGCCCCTGCCCACCACCATCCCCGCCGCCATCGGCCGGCGGGAGCTGGCCTCCCAATCCCCCTTCGATACCATGCCCACCCACCCGCCGGCCATCCGGGTCCCGGTGGTGCAGCGCCCCGATGTCTTGATGGTGCTGCACGCCGCCCCGCCGGAGTTGCTCTCCCAGCTTTTTCGGGAAAGCGCCGCCTTTACGGCCTGGCGGGTTGATTACCCCGAACGGGAGCTGTTGCTGGTCGAGCTGCCCTCTCGCGATCTTGCCGCCCTGCGGGAGATGATGGTCCCTTATCCCGTGGCGGTCTCACCGGTTTCGGCCCTCTCGCCTAACTACGCGGCCCACAAGGGCCGGGTGCGGGTGGCGATCAGGACCCGGCTTCCCTAAAAGTTTTTCCCCAAGGAGATATTCAATGAATTCCAATGCCTTACCTGTTTTTACTCCCCGGCGGGCCGCCCTGCTGGGTGCCGCCTTTTGCTGGCTGCTCCTGGCCCTGACCGCCGGTCTGGCCCAGGCCCGGGCCGCCGCCCCGGCCTCCTTTGCCGACCTGGCCGAGCAACTGGGGCCGTCGGTGGTCAATATCTACACCACCCAGACGGTTAAAACCCCCGGTCTGCCCCAGCAGTTCTTCTTCGACGGCGATAATTTGCCCGAGATGTTCCGCCGTTTTTTTGAAATGCCTTCGCCCCATCCCCGGCAGCAGCAGCCCCGGCAGCCCCCCCGGGAGATGCGGCGTACCAGTCTGGGTTCCGGGGTGATCATCTCCGCCGACGGCTATATCGTCACCAACAACCACGTGGTGGAGAACGCCGACTCGATCAATATCCGACTGACCAACTTTGAAGAGTACGATGCCAAGATTGTCGGTCGTGATCCCAAGACCGATCTGGCTTTGCTCAAGATCGAGGCCAAGAACTCCCTGCCCGCCGTCAGGATGGGCGATTCGGAGGCGCTGCGGGTGGGGGACTGGGTACTGGCCATCGGTAACCCCTTCGGCTTTGAGCAGACCGTGACTGCCGGGATCGTCAGCGGCAAGGGTCGTTCGCTGGGCAGCGGTCCCTATGAGAACTTCATCCAGACCGATGCCTCCATCAACCCCGGCAACTCCGGCGGCCCGCTCTTCAACCTGCAGGGCGAGATGGTGGGGATCAACACCGCCATTTACAGCCGGGGCGGGGGTAATATCGGGATCGGTTTTGCCATTCCGGTCAATATGGCCAAAAATATCGTCGGCCAGATCCAGGAGCACGGGGTGGTTACCCGGGGTTGGCTGGGGGTGATGATTCAGCATGTCACTCCCGACCTGGCTCGGCATCTCAAGCTGGAGCGTCCCATCGGCGCCCTGGTGGGCGAGGTCAGCCCCGCGGGACCGGCCGCCGCCGCCGGCATGCGGCCCGGCGACGTGATTGTCGAATATGACGGCAAGGAGATCACCCAGATGAGCATGGTTCCCACCTTGGTGGCCCAGACCCCGGTGGGTCGGGAGGTCAAGGTGACGGTGATCCGCCAGGGCGAGAAAAAAGTGCTGCGGGTGACCATCGGTAAACTGGAGGAGGATGAGGTGGTGGCCAAGGTGGCCAACGAGGCCGAGGAGAAGCTGGGGCTTGCGGTCCAGGAGCTTACTCCCGAGGTGGCCCGCTCCCTGGGGCTCAAGGAGCAGGAGGGGGTGCTGATCAGTAACGTTGAAGCCGGCTCCGCCGCCGCCGAGGCCGGGCTTCGCCGGGGCGAGGTGATCGTGGAGGTTAATCAGCAGCCGGTGAAAAATCTCGAGCAGTATGCCGCGATCATGGAGAGCGCCCTGGCGGAAGGCAGCGTGCTGCTGCTGGTCCGCCGCGGCACCCAGAGCCGTTTCGTGGCCATTCGTTTGCGTTAAGCGCGGTAAGCTCTGTGGTCAACAAGGTGGCAGCCCTTCAGGAGGGCTGCCACCTTATTTGTTTTAGATCTTGCGCAGGCGGATCGACTTGGGGGTGATCTCCACCAGCTCGTCGTCGTTGATGTAGGAGAAAAGAGAGGGGAAGAGGCGGCAGGTTGCTCTTCGCTACGGTGGCCTTTATCTTCTCTCTCATCGTTTTCGGTATGTGGGGGACTCCTGCACAGGCTCACGAGGCCGGATTGACGTGGTTGCTGGCTCAGCAGCAGGAGGATGGCCGTATTTCCGGACCTGCCGATGAAACGATCGCTCACCATGCTACCTTTGAAGCACTTCGCACTCTGCATCTGTTGGGGTATGATACCAGCGCTGCTTTCCAGGCTGCGCTACACTATCTCGATGCTGACGGCTCATCCGATCTTCCCTTTCTTGTGAGGCGACTAATTGTTACCGCGCTTCAAGGGGAAACGATCGATGCTTTGCCTGCTGAACTTGCCCGGCATCAGAATCCTGACGGAGGTTTCAGTTCCCGGCCGGGTGGGGGGAGCAGCCTGCTTGACACCATTGAGGCCCTGGAGGCCCTAAGCGTGGCAGGCATGAAGGAAGCTGCGGTGGTGCAACCGGCCCTCAATTATCTGCTTCAGCGTCAGCATGCCGACGGCGGTTTTTCTCTCAATCCGTCCAGCCCACCCTCAGTATATCTTACCTCCAGGGCTTTGCTTCTGCTGCAAAGCCGCCTTCTCGATTACAATCTTTCCGGTCCGCTGCAAGCGAGTGTGAATTTTCTTTTGCAACAACACCAGCCCGGCGCCTTGTGGGGAGAATCCTGGGAAAGCGCTCAGGCGCTGCTGGCCTTGATCCCCGCCGTCACCGATGCGACTTGCTATGACGATTCGGTTGCCGCTTTGCGCGAGCGTCAGAATGCATCCGGTTCATGGGATGGCAGCGTTTACGCCACCGCTTTAAGTCTGCGGGCAATCCATTTGGCGGAGCAGCGGGAAGCGCCGGTCGTTGAACCGGCAACGGGAAGCATTACCGGCAGGGTTCAGGATGCGGCGACCGGCCTGCCTTTGGCCGGCGGGCGTGTCACTTTGCCGGGCACGGACTTTGGGACTTTGACCCGCGACAATGGCGGCTTCGAGTTGGGCGAGCTACCACCGGGAGAGCACACGGTTGAGTTCGGTTATACCGGTTATGATCCGGTTTTGCGCCAGGTGCGGGTGGAAGTCGGCAGACATCTGGATATGGGCATCGTTTTGCTGCACCCGTTGCTCGATTCCGGGTTGTTGCGGGGTGTTGTAACCGATGGCGTCAGTGGCGCCCTGGTGCCCGGTGCCTTGGTGGCGGCGGTGGGTGCGGAACAGATCTCGACCATGACCGGCGCCGATGGCGGTTATCAATTGGAACTTGGGATGGGGGAAGCATCAATTACGGTCACCGCCGATGGTTATGAACCGGTAACCGTCAATGCAACGGTGGTTGCCGGGGCGGTTCTCAACTTCTCGCCGGCCCTGCTGCCGGCAGGCACAGAACCCGAAAGTACCCTGACTCTTCGGGGCAGGGTACTGGATTCCTTTGATGGGACTCCGATTGCCGGAGCCCTGGTCACCTCACCCGGGCCGGTCGAGACTCTCACCGGCAACGATGGCGCATTTCTGCTTGAGGAGCTTGTCCCGGCGGAACTCATCCTTGCAATCCAGGCGGATGGATATCTGGGCGTATCCCTCTCGCTGCTGGCGGACAAGGGCGGTTTGTTTGATCTTGGGGACTTGCGCCTGGCCCGGGTAGAGCTTCCCGAAACCAGCACCATTCGCGGGACGGTACACGCGGCCGACAGTGGCGAACCGATTGCCGGCGCGCTGTTGACGGTTGCCGGTGAATCGGCCGAAAGCGACGATGCGGGACGCTTTGTGATCGAAGGCATCAAGAGCCTGAATTTCGAACTGGCTGCTGCCGCGCCCGGTTACCATGCAAGGCGTTACGCGGTTGAACTTGCCGAACATGGTCGCGCAGAGCTGGCCGTGGTATTGCAACCGGCATCATACGGCGGGATAGCCATCACTGCTCTGACCGCCGAGCGCCCGGCATACCCGGCCTACAGTCAGGTTCTCCTGAATGCCGCCCTGGAAAACAGGGCCGACAGCGAACGCTTGGTACGGCTGCACCTGCGGGTGCTGGATTCCCAAGGCGGGCTGGTTGATGAGTTTGGAGTGACGCCCGAGGCGACGGGGGGGATTGCTACCTTCAGCCTTGCCCCCGGAGCAGTCAGGGAGGCGGAGATCAGTTGGTATAACCGGCACTACCCGCCGGATACCTATACGGTCTGGCTCCAGGTTCATGATGCCGCCTCCGCGGAACTGTTGGTCGAACGGACTGCCCGGGTAGTGGTGGAAGAGACCAGGTGGCTGGAATATGTGCGGCTGGCCGCCGACCCTCACCAGGCGAATCAGGGTGCATCCGAAGCGGTGCGGATTCTGCTCTCGCTGCGCAACCGGTCCAATGTCCCGTTGACGCCGGGCGTTACCTACGAGTGGCGCGATCCCGACGGGATGCTCCTGCATGCCGATACCGCCGTGGTGGAGATCGATCCCCGGACGACCTCCGCCACCCTGACCCTCGCCTCCCTGGAATGGAATTTTGCTCGGGCCGGAAGTTACCCCTTCAAGCTTATCGGTATTGAAGGGGTCGAGGCAGCGACCATGGAGGCAGGCACGGTGGAAGTGGCGCCGGATATCCGCATCGAACTCCGGCAAAATCTGGCGCCGGAGCAAGTTCTGCCTCAAGGCGATTCGCGGCTGCGCATGAGGATTCGAATCGAGGGGGTGCAAGCGCCATGAGGATGAAATTAATCGCGCAAGGTCTCAGGTTGCTGGCGGTGACGCTTTGTTGTTGGCTGGCGCTGTTCAACAACGCCCGGGCGCAGGAGCGTGAGTTGAAGGATACCTCTGGTACCGAGTTTGTCTTCTCCTTTTTGCTCAACCATACCGGTGGCAGCACCTTGAGTCTGTTTATTGCATCCCGGGAAGATACCCAGGGGATCGTTGAAATTCCGGGGATCGGATTCTTTACCTATTTCACCGTTGAGGCCGGCCAGGTGACGACGGTCACGGTTCCCGGCAATGCCCAGAATTTGCCCAGTAACCAGGTGTCCAACCTTGGTGTGCGAGTGGCGGCCGACGCCCCGGTCCATGTTTACGGACTAAACCGCCTGCAATATACCACCGATGCCTTCCTGGGGCTTCCATCCCATGTGCTGGATACGGATTATCTGGTGATGAACTATTACGGTGGAATTTATGCTTCACAGTTTGCAGTGATTGGGGTCGAGGATAATACCGAGGTGACCATCGTCCCCGCCGCCTCCCTGACTGATCATCCAGCGGGGGTGCCGTTCACCATCACCTTGAACCGCTTGCAGACTTTTCGGCTCAGGGCCACAGCCGATCTTACCGGATCTTCCATTACCGCCAATGCGCCGGTGGCGGTAGTGAGTGGTGAGGAGTGCGCCAATGTGCCCCGGGGAGTATCCGCCTGCGATCACATTGTCGACATGATGCCCCCGCTTACGGCCTGGGGAAAATCCTTCCTCACCTATCCCCTGGCAACCCGGCTGCGGGGTGATCTCTTCCGGGTTCTGGCCTCTCAAGATGGAACCGAGGTAAGGATCGACGGCGAGCCGGTTGCTACCCTCAATGCCGGGGGCTATTATGACCAGATACTGACCGCGCCGGCCCGGGTCGAGGCCAACGCTCCAATGCTGCTGGCTCAATATTCGGTGGGGCAGAGTTATGACCGGGTGCCCTCCGACCCTTTTATGATGCTGGTGCCGCCCAGCGAGCAGTTTCTTGACCACTATGTTTTTGCCACTCCCCCCAGTGGTTTCAATAATTTCGTCAATATTGTGATCCCGACGCCGGCCGTCGAAACCCTGCTGCTGGATGGCGAGCCCCTGGACCCGGAGCTGTTTCATCCCATCGGCGACAGCGGCTTCAGCGGCGCTCAGGTGCCGCTTCAGGCCGGTTCCCATGCCATCGCAGCGGGACAGCCCTTCGGCATCTATGTTTACGGGTTTGCTTCCTATGATTCTTACGGCTATGCCGGCGGCGGGGCGATGGAAGTGATCAACCCCATTCACGGCGACTATCGCAATGTACGTGTTATCAGCACCATCGCCACCGGCGGAATCGATCTGGAGGCGGACTCCTTCCTGCTGCCGCCGGAGCGGATCGAACAGCACCCAGACCGCCTCGAGATCGAATGGAATTTCCCGCAATTTGCCATCGGCCAGGTGCAGGATCTCGACTTCGATCTTACCCTGCGCGATGCCGTGCCCGGAGAGCAGCGCCTGGTAAGTCACAGCCTGGAGCTTATCTACGAGGATCTCAACGGCAACGAGCATCGCCGCACGCTGGGGGAACAGCTGGTGACCGTGCTGCCGTCGGTTTACCGGCTTGATCTGGCCCTGGACAAAGCGGTTTATACCTTGGGCGAATCCGCGCTTGTTCAGCCCGGCATCACCAATATGGGCGCGGTTGACGGTATGGTGGCGCTGACGCTTGAGGTTCGGGATGGAACCGGTAATTTTGTCGCGCTGCTGCCCGGCAGTGAAGCGCTGGCCGTCGGCGCCGGGCAGCGGGTTGATCCGGCCCCGGAGCTGTTCGACACCACCGGGATTTACGCCGGTGATTACCAGGTTTACGCCCAGGTGCTGGATCAGTACGGACAGCTTGAGCTCTCCGCCGTGGCCGACTTCCGGGTGGGTCAGCCCGCCGGCGTCGGGCTGACGGCGGCGGTAGCCACCGACCGGGATACCTATGAGCCGCAGCAGTCGGTGACGATCAGCGGCCGGTTGCGCAATACCGCCGTCGGCGCCCAGATCGAAGGCCATGCCGTAACGGTTGCCGTGTACGAGCCCGGCGGCGGGGAGTTGTGGCGGGATGAAAATCCGTTGTCCACCCTGGCTGCCGGCGGCCATCAGGAGTTGGCGTGGTCCATGCCCTTGGGCGCGGCGTCTCCGGGCGGCTACCAGGTTGTACTAACCGCCCATGACGTCGGAGGTGCCTTGCGGGCCCTGGCCGAAACCGGGTTCCAGGTACTCTCCACCGCCGAGACCGGCGCCGGCCTGAACGGCCGGTTGTTTGCCGCCCCCAACCCCGTGTATCGCTTCGAGCCGCTCCTGCTTTCCGCCCAAGTGGCTAATTACGGCAACGCAGCCCTCATGGGTCTGCCGGTCACCCTTACCCTGGTTGATCCCGCCGCTCAGCAAGAGTTGGCGGGCTGGAGTGAAACTATCAACCTGGAACAAGGAGCCGGTCACGGCTTCTCGGCTGACTGGAACGCAGAAGTGGCCGCCGACACGGTACTGCTGGCCGTGCTGCGGGCGGAAATTGGCGGTGAGATCCGCACCCTGGCCAGCGCTCCGGTGCGGGTCGAGGACAAATTCCTCTCCACTCCGAATATTGGCGAACGCGGGCGGGTGCTGGTGTTGCTGGACGATGTTTCCCCCAGTGAGTGCCGGGGGGTGACGGCCCTCAATCTGCATCTCGAGACGCCCCAGCCCCTGGCCGGCGGAGAAGTGGTGCGGGTGGAACTTCTCGATGAAAACGGCCGGCTGCTGGATGTGGAAACCGCGATGGCGGACGAGCTTCTGCCCATGGACCTCAGCCTCGGCAGCGGCGCCAACCTGGTGCTGCGGGAGATCTCCACCCATGGCATGGCCGTCGAAATCAGAGCCCCGGAAGGCGGCACGTTCAAGGAAGGTTCCCATCGGCTGGTCGCCACCCTGTATCAGCAAGACCGGACCCATTCACTGGATTCCGGTCTCCTGCCGGTCGGCTGCGCCGATCTACCGCAGCCCGGAAACGCGTTCGGTGATTTTATTTTAACCGATGCCGATATCCACGGGGACGGATCAAGCCGACAACGCCGTGCCTTCCTGGAAGAACTGCTCACGGCCCATGGCTGGTCCCATACGGTGGTTACCGATGATTCCGCTTTCGCCCGGGAGCTGCGCCAGGGCGGCTACAGCGCCTTCCTGCTGCTCTCCTCCCGCGTCAAGCTGGACAACCAGGTAAGCCGCGAGTTGCGGGAGGCGATTTTTGCCGGCCGGGGTCTGGTCATGGCCGGTATCCATGATCAACGCAATCATCACCTGCTGGCCGCCTCCGGAGTCGAGGTGGTGGGGGTTCATTCCCATGCCGACGGGATTGTTTCGCTGCCTTCCGTACCTTTGGCGGTGCCTGATCTGGCCTTCGTCCAAGAGGAATTGCCGCAGGCCCTGCGCCTGGCTGGAGCGGTCCCGCTGGCCGAGTATCTCATTGACCGGGGTCGGCCCGGTGATCGCACGTCAGTGGCCTGGCATGAGTATGGTCAGGGGCTGGCCGTGACCGCCGGTTTTGACCTTCTGAGCCAGGCCCATGCCGCTGGGGCGGAGAGTGGTTTTGCCGAGCTGCTTCCGCAGGCCTTGACGCACGTTCATCCCGAGCCGGCCATCAACCGGGCCGGCATGGCGGTGCCGGTGTACTGGCGACTCGACAACCGGGGTGAAGCCGTCGCTGTCCGGCTGCACCTCGAGGTTGTCGGCGGGAGGATCGTCGATCCCGGCCAGGGCAACCCGGCGGGCTATCAAGCCCTCTCCTTTGACCTGGATCTGCCCGCCGACGGCTCGGCCGAGGTCGGATTCTGGTGGCAACTGCCGGACGAGCCGCAGTCTGCCGTGGTCACCGCCCGGATCGAGTTGCGTGACGGCGGCTGGTGGGAGGAGTACGGCATCACCAGCCATGTCTTCCCGGTGGAACCCCTGCCGACCTTCGAGGAGCTGCGCACGATGCTCATCTGGCTGGCTGCCCGGGATCGCGACTATGGCCGGGTTCTGCGTGAAGTTGAGCAGGCCGAAGGCTTTCACGGCCGGGGGCGGCCCGAACAGGCCGTCTTCCATCTGCTCAAAGCAGCTGAAATCCTGGGGGGCATGGATGGGGAGCAGGCGGAGGAGATTCGCGACTCCATGGCCTGGCTGATTGTTCGTATTGCCAAAGAGATATGATGCAAATAACCGTGAAGGAGCGATACCCATGAGCGCACCACTGGCCCTGATGCCGCGCCCTGGCACTCTGTTTCTGAAATTCACCGCCGTGGCGGTGCTGGTGGCCTTTGTCATGCAGATTACCCAGCCGGTGGTGTTGGCCTTTCAGCCCGGAACTCCGTCCGGCCAGGACCGGCAGGTCCGCAAGCCCGACCATAATGAACAACTGGCCAAACTGCTGCGCGAAACCGGGGACACTTTGCAGGCCGCGGAATCAGGGTTGCGCCGGGGTCTGGCTGTCGCCCATGAGCGCAGGGCCCTGGCGGATCTTCGCCGCCAGTTGGCGGGCCTGGACCGGGAAGTACTGGCGGAGTTTGACGCGGTGGAGGCCATGTTGCGGGAACGCGGCGTGCCGGAGGTGATCCTGGAGCGCCACCGCGAGACCGTGACCGCCTACCGGCAGGAATTCGGGGCGTTTAATGAAGAGCTTGCCGCGGTGGAAGAGCCCGGGATTACTGCTGAAGAATTGCGGGCGAGGGTGGTGCGCGCCGGGCGGCGTCTTGGCGGCCACCAGCTTGAACGCTCGCCCCGCCCGTTCGACCCCGCCGTGCTGCCCCACGGCCCCAGGCTGCCGGCACCGGACAACCATCCCCGGGAGCGCGGCGAGGATTTTCCGGTCAGCGGGCTATATAACACGCCCCCGCTACGGTTAGCCGCCCTGGAGGGTTTCCTCTTCGACACCCTGCCTGGAGCCGATGACCCGGCCTATCTGGCCGAGAGTGTGGAGGTGCGCCTCAGCCCCGCCATCCTGGCCAAGGCCGCGGAGTTGGAGCATCAACCGGTGGCCATTTACCACTGGGTGCGCAACCATGTTGAATGGCTGCCCTCCTGGGGCGCGGTGCAGGATGCCGATGTCACCCTCACCAGCCGCCGGGGCAACGCTATGGATATCGCCGGCCTGCTGGTATCGCTTCTGCGTGCCTCGGGGGTTCCGGCCCGCTATGTGCATGGCGCCGTCGAGGTGCCGGAGGATCGTTTCCGCAACTGGGCGGGCGGTTTCGAGCAGATCGAAGAAGCGATGAATTACGCCAGTTCAGGGGGCATTCCCTTGACCGGCCTGGTGGCCGGCGGTAAGGTCTCCCATGTGCGGATGGAACACGTTTGGGTGGAAGCGGCGGTGGATTTCCTCCCCTCCCGGGCGGCGGTGATGCGCCAGGCCGACACCTGGCTTGCCCTGGACGCGACCTTCAAGCAGTATGAATATCTTGAAGGTCTCGATCTGGCCGCCATCACCGCTATCGACGGCGAGGCCCTGGTGCAGCAATTTATCGACAGTGGTACGGTCAACGAGGAGCAGGGCTGGGTGCAGGGCCTCGACCCGACGGTGGTGGAGGCGGCCCAGGAGCAGGCACGCCAGGCCCTGGAAGCCCATATCGAGACCATGACCGACCCCACGGTGGGCGAGGTGGTCGGCGGCGGCAAGGTGATCCTGCAGGAGGAAGCGGTGCTGCCCTCGGGATTGCCCTATCAGCGGGTGGTGGAAGGCGCCCGCTATGCCTATCTGCCCCAGGCCCTGCAGCCGCGGATCACCTTCGGCATGGGAGCGGATCTCTTCGGCGACCCCCAGGTGCAAGAGAGCTTCCCTTGGGCCCAGCTCAACAACCGCAAGGTGACGCTTTCCTTCCGGCCGGCCACCGAGGCGGATGAGGAGGCGCTGCTGGCGCTGCTGCCCGAGGGCGAGATCACCGATCTCAGCCAGTTGCCCACCAGCATTCCGGCCTACCTGATCCAGGTCATCCCGGAGCTAAGC